>CAIQUX010000329.1 GCA_903875055.1 uncultured Bacteroidota bacterium | reverse complement strand
TGGCGATGGACACTAGGGAAAGTACAATATGATTGGCTTAAGAATGTGCTTGAAACCAATAACGCAACCTTCAAATATGTTTTCGCCCATCACCTCATCGGTGGAGATCCTGAAGGTCGTGGCGGTGTTGAATTCGCCGATCGCTATGAGTGGGGTGGAAATAATCTGGACGGCACTCCCGGTTTTGCCGTCAACCGTCCCGGATGGTATAAGCCAATCAAGGATCTTCTGACCGAACACCGGGTCAATGTTTTCTTTCATGGTCATGATCACTTTTTTGGTAAGCAGGACAAAGATTGTTTGGTCTATCAGGAAAGTCCGCAACCAAGTCACCCAAATTTTACATCCGCCAATCAGGCGGCTGGTTATGGGTATTTTGCCGGACAGATACTTCCGAATTCAGGGCATCTCAGAGTGACCGTTTCCCCCTCAGGAATGCAGGTCGATTATGTAAGGGCTTATTTGCCTGCGAATGAGACTGCAACCCGTCACAATAAAGATGTTTCTGCAACCTATTTTATCGGAGCCGTGAACTGTTATGATTCAATTTCGACAGGTATTCCTGTCATCTGGAACAGCAATTATGCCGATGAATTGGTATATCCGAATCCGTTTGAAGAGCAGACTAAAATTGAATTCAATCTGGAGAAGGCCGAAAAAATTTACATGACAATAGCGGATGCGAATGGAAGAATCGTGAGGACTTTGCTCAACGGTAACCTCATATCTGTAGGCCGGTTTCAGGTAAGTTGGGATGGTAGGGATGCAGCCGGAAATGATCTCAATGATGGGGTTTATTTCTATTCGATAAAAGGTGATGGACCTGAAGTCAGAAATGGTAAACTAGTACTCGCCAGATAAGATGAATTAAACAGCATGAATAAAAGTTTACTCGATATCGACTTTAGAAGGGCACGGTGGTCATTTAAAAGGGCACGGCATCAGGTGAGAAGGGCACGGTGGTTCCGCAGGTTTGTATGGACATTTCGCTCATTTATACCTTGGTTCCGTGCCCTGTCACGGTGACATTTAAAAAGGGCACGGTGGTTCCGTTGATTTGTAAGAAGATCTCGTACAAATGTATCATGGTCAAGTGTATTTCTACGAAACAATTTTAGAAGGGCATGGCCCTACGGTGCCCTTTTGGATTCCTTTCGTGCCCTTTTACTTTCGTTCCGTGGGAAAGGAAAACTGGATATTACGTTATCATGTGGAACTGGGATATATCCATGCTGCAATACGTAAAATCGGAATTGGTCGGATAGAGATGAATGGGGCTTGGAATGACAAGCAACTCATCACAACTTGTGAGCTATGGTAGCATGCAACCTTCCTGAAGGCTGATGAATGTTAGCAAACGCTACTTTAGAGATGCTATTCAATTCGCACGATTTTCAATGTCTTCTTCATATCCGGAGTTTGAAGAACGCAGAAGTATAATCCCGCACTCAGCTCCTGATTGAGTCCGATATTCCAATTGAAACTATGCCTGCCACTTTCCTGTTTCGTTGATAAAAGATTCTTGACCAAGCGACCCACATGATCATAAATCATTATCTCAATGTTCGATTCCCTGCCAAGATCATATTCGATATTGATATGGTCGGTGAAAGGATTTGGGTACGCTTCGAATACGTCCTTACTTTCCGATGGTGAGTTTAACGTAAGCGGGTAATATTGTTCAATGAAATTTCCCGGTGTCATATCCTTTCCGGTGAAGGCTGCATAATTCAAGGGGTATCTGTATACCCTGAATACCGAATTCAGTGTTTCATCCGGGTGAGTGCTGTCAGCAGGGCTGTTGTTTCCCTGATAAAGAGGAACGGTATTGGCCGTTGGATTGACATATTTCCAAACCAAATTTCCAGAAGCAGTCACTTCCAGGAATGTACCATTGGCGCCCACACAGATAATCGTATTGCCATTAGGCAAGCGTTGGGCACCTGAGATATTCTCTGAATACATGGAGGATGGCGGTGTACCCTGATATGTCCACGTGAAGGTTGAAGGCCCATAGGCGCTTCCGCTTGTCAATGAATAATTACCGAGAGCATCCACAGGTGGTTTGATCTCATCAATCGTGGAGTAATTCAGTGAAACTCCGTTATTAAAACAGGTGAGATTACCAGCGCCAGGACAACCTGTCTTTATCCATTCAACATCATGTTGTTGAAAATATTTTTGATTTGCTGCAACTCCGGCTCCATACGTAATCGGGTTGCCCCAGCGATAAAGCAGGTCTCCCCCTTTACCTCTGTTGCCTCCGGTATGTCCTGCAGCCTGGGATGTTGTAGTACTGTGATCGATAATCCAGACCTCGCTGTTGCCTCTGCTGCTTACTGCAATCTGGTCGAAATCTGCATTGTAATCGATACTGTTCATATGATTCCAGAACAAGGGTAGTTTTTTATGGTCACCTGCACAATCAATCAGTTCCGGGTGGGCAGAAGGAACACCATAATTTGATTTAGTAGCATTGAAATTCTGTATCAGATGATCCCATACATGCCATTCCCACACCACATTTCCTCCTGAAGGATAGGTCGGATGAATTTCAACGATTTCATCCGGAAGGAAGAACCCATGTGTGGCCACATCGGGTTGGAAATTACTGGTGTCGAATCCGGCGGCCAGCATTTCAGGGATCGTCTTTTTCTCAACAACCAGCATGATAATATTCCCGTTAGGAAGTCGTTTGATATCATGATGCTGCATGTGCAGGTTGGTGGAATAGTCCATTGACCATACTAGGCTATCATTCCAATTGTATTCTTCAATACGTCCACCTTCCCCACCGCCGGTTCCAAGTGTCGAAGAGGTCATACAGGTTCTAAGCAGGTTGCCATTTTCAAGGAGATAGACTGTTTGCCCCGGAGGATAAATGCTGGTTTTCCATTCGTGTATTTTATGACCACCGTTATCGATCAGGTAGGTCATTGAATTATGTTTGGGCGCAAATAGGGTATAGCCTTTGAAGGTGTTGACTGTGTCATTAAGAAAAAGCCCGACAGTCTGTGTCTGAGCATAACCCTGAACGCTCAGAAGAATCAATGTCATGCATTGAATTGATGTAAGTAGTTTTTTGGTAATCATAATTTGTTTCCTCCTATTTTATATGAATCATTTTTTTAATTGAAACGGAATGGTTGGTTTGAAGAATACAGATATACATTCCAGAAGGATAGTTATCGGCAGACCATGTATACGTGTATGATCCTTTGTCAAATTTATTGTTCAACAAGGTTGTAAGGTGTTGTCCATACTGGTTGAATATTTCAAGAGTTGCAAAGGTCGACTCAGGGATATCGAATCTGATTTCGGAATAAGAGCTGAAAGGGTTGGGGTAATTATCAAGTTTCAAATCTTCACTTTTATCCAACCTGTCAAGTCCTGTACTCAAACCAGTGAGCTTTCTCGCAATCCTGAATCCAATGTGATACCAAGGATGATTCGGGTCAAGAGGACCGCGATAATAGGAAGGGTTTCTGTTCGAAACACGTGAGTGTCCGTCATTGGCTGAACCTGAGATGTACCCGTTATACCAGTTTCCGCCCCTCATGCCATGGTAAGGTTTCCCATCCGGCATGATGAATCCAGAGCTTGGTCCTTTCGGATTATCTATAGGGCTCACACTATAATAATTCTGACTGTACCAGTCATTGACAAATTCCCACACATTACCCTGCATGTCATAAAGCCCGAAAGGATTCATGCCGTTTATAGTCTGGTAACTGATTGCAGCGCCAGGCCAGTTGTAGACTGACTTTTGTTTGATTGAACCGTCATAAAAACCTACTGGTGTTGTAAACGGGTAAGACCCTGTTTCATACGGGTCACCTGAATCAGGCAGGTTAGCCAGATTTGTCACTACCGTGTTTCCCATAGGATAGTTGAGATAGGGATTAATTTGCCCGCCTCTGGCAGCATATTCCCACTCAGCTTCTGTAGGCAGCCGGTATCCGGTTTTCGAGAAATCACAATTCCATGTCGTCAAATCGTAACATGCTTGCAGTCCGTTCTGAAGGCTTAGCCAATTGCAAAAGGCCACTGCTCCATTCCACATGACACCTACCATCGGATGATTGGCCCTGAAGTCGGTCATCGAAAAGGATGTGCCATCAAAGCCGATACTATACCATGGCTCGTATTGGTTGGTGTAGCAAATGATATTGGTATCACCGCTAAGGTAAACACAATGATTCTGTACTATGATAGTTGAATGCGCCCAAGACGAATCAAGGAATTCAAGAAATTGCTGGTTGGTGGTTTCGAAATCAGCCATATAGAATGAATCGACCTTGACGGAGTGTATCGGAATTTCATCACTGGGATGGGAAGGGTCAACGAACCCGAAATGATCGCCCATGTCAAATACGCCTGCAGGTATTAATGACTCCGCAACGATCACGTTATTTCTGTGATGTTTCGCGGCCATATTTACTCCTGTCCTAGAAAGTAAAACAGAACCTTTGTTTATTTCCTGCGCTTCACAGGAACAAGTCCATATCACCATCAATAACAGGATGATTGATTTTGGATTGATAATCGAAATCTTGAATGCTTTCATCTGATCGTTATTTCTTTATTTCAATGCAATAACAAAATCCACCTCGAAGCCAGCCTTTTAGGGATAAAAATATCTTTATAAACAGCCTCGACTACTTTCGGAAGTATTGGACGATTAAAGAATGAAGTTCTGGCACATAAGTTTTCTTTTATACGTAATATCAATAAGACGTAAGACTGTTAGTTCTTTATCCCACTGAGATTCCATTTTTTGATTCCAAAGGTTTACCTTGTGTTGTGATGCATGCCTTTTATCCAAAATAATTCATTCTTGCTCGTTAAAGTCGTCACAACTCATTTTTTCGATGAGCTTTTTCGATTGATACGAGTCTCGTAAAAAGAATTTATATTATCTAATGCTTTATAACCAATGGCCTGTTCACTCTTCCTTTACTTGTAAGCACAGAAAGAATATAATAACCTTCAGAAATATCATTACATATAAAATGTTGTTGTGGGATGATGCGGTTATATTTTTTAATGACCGAACCATGCATGTCTAACACGATCGCTGACTGAGCGGTTGCATTCGTCAGATAAATAGAAAAATAATCGGATGAAGGATTCGGATATACTGAACAGGAAATAGGTTTGCTTACATCCGTAACACTTTCTGCAAAAGGTGGTTTGACCGGTTTGAAAATGGAATCGATCGGCATGGTCTGCATCGACCGCGCGAATGTGCCGGCCATGATACGATGTGTGCCCTCGTTGTAATCAAGATCATACACAGGAATGATAGGCATATTGTTTCCCACTCGCTCCCATATCAATCCCCGGTCATGCGTGGCATAGACTCCACCATCATTGGCAACAACGATATTACTATCACGACTGCCAGGCTGCACCCAGATATCATTGATGGCAAAGGCGGGTAAATTACCGGCAATAGTAGTCCAGGTATTTCCATAGTTGGTACTGAAATAAATATGAGCCGATGAGTCATTATTGCGGTAGCCGGTCTGACTGACAAAGACATGACTCACACTGTCTGGAGAGGCGAGTACACAACTGATATTCCTGTTACTTAATCCGGTATTGATGAGGTTCCAGGAACCTCCGTCATTCTGAGTCACCCATACTCTGGCATCGCTGGTGCCTGCGTAAATAAGTTGGCTGTTGATAGGCGATTGATGAAGGGTTGTAATGACATGGAAAGCATCATCTATTCCATTGGTCAGATCGCCGCTGATAGGTGTCCAACTGTCAACAGGCCCGTTTGTATTTTTATATACTCTGTAACTTCCAAAGTACAAGACATCAGGATTAAATTTACTGACAAGGTAAGGTGTGTTCCAGCTGCAACGGTCAGAATCAACGATGGATTGCGAGATCGTATTAAAGAAACCGCCACCGTTTGTGCTCGCAACCACATTGCCATTTTGCCATTCGGCATACAATACCTGATCAGTCAATGAGCTGAATTGTGGCCTGAATCCATCACCACCATAATAATGCAACCAATTATTTAAGCCTCCTGACAACGAACCAGAATTGGAACCGTTGTCTTGCGCACCACCGAAATAGTTGGCCGTATCCCATGGGTTATAAGCCACTTCATAGAACTGTGTGATGGGCAGATTGTTTTTCTGTGTCCAGGCCGTGCCCGCATTGGTGGATTTGTAAAAACCGCCGTCTGTAGCCAATAGGATGGTGTTGCTGTTGATGAATTTTAAATCGTGCTTATCTGAATGAATAGAAGTTCCCACGCTGGAAAAACTACTACCTCCATTGGTCGATTTGTAAAGTGACACACATAACAAATAAAGAATGTTGTCATTTGTCGGATCCAATCGGATTTCGCCGAAATACCATCCAAAGCCACCCATGGAAACAGATCCCGCCGGATTGACAAGGCTCCAACTGTTACCACCGTTCGTTGACTTATACAAGCCGCCGTAATCCAGGGATGTGTCTACATAATTCGCATAGATCAGATTAGGGTTATTCGCAGAGATGCAAAGTCCTATCCGGCTTTGGTCGCCAGTAGGTAAGCCGTTCGTAAG
>CAIQUX010000328.1 GCA_903875055.1 uncultured Bacteroidota bacterium | reverse complement strand
GGAAGGGAAAGAATTGACTGTGAACTTCATGCTCAAGGAAAAGATCAGTGACCTGAAAGCAGTAGTCATCAGTGCCGGTGCTTTCGAAGCCAGCGATGAAAAGAAAGGTACCGTATTAAAAGCCTTAGATATTGTTACCACCGCCGGAAGTAACGGTGATAATTACAGTGCCTTAAAGACCTTACCAGGGACACAACAAACCAATGACCGTGAAGGACTTTTCGTTCGCGGAGGAACCGGCGCCGAAACACAGACCTTTATAGACGGCACCTGGGTGAAGAATGCTTTTAATGCGTCCATACCTGATCTGGGTGCACGAGGAAGGTTTAGTCCGTTTATATTTAAGGGAACAGTATTCAGTGCAGGCGGTTATTCAGCCTTATACGGACAAGCCTTGTCATCCGCGGTGATTCTTGAAACTATCGATCTGCCTGAACGTTCATCAGCCAATCTGAATCTTTCAACTGTTGGCATAGGAGGCAATATACAAAAGTTGAGTAAAGACAAGAAATCGTCCTATAGCATCGGGTATAACCATACCAACCTCACCCCTTATTTTGCGATTGTAAAACAAAACATCGATTATAAAACTGCACCGACTGTTCATCAGATTGATATGAATTATAGGGTCAAAACATCTAAGACCGGGATTCTGAAATTCTATGGTTATCTCAATAGCACCCATATCGATATACAACGACCTGATGTCGACAGCAGAGATTACGGTGATCCGAACAAGGAATACAATGATGAGTATGGAGTTAAAAACAAAAATGCCTATGGCAATGTTTCATACAAAGATTATTTCAAAGACGGCTGGAAACTGAATATAGGTCTCAGCGCCAGTTATAACCAGGATGATATCGAACTGAAGGTCTTGAACAGCGAGAACAATATCGTGGTCGATTCAAATTTCAGTACCCGTAACTGGCTGAAGATTGCCAATAAGAACAAACTGATTACTTCCAAATTAGTTATTGAAAAGAGTTTGAATAACCTGAATGCCATTCGGTTCGGTGCTGAATATCTTTATACCACCGATGCCAACCGAGTGGATCTTGCTTCTGCCCCTACAATTCCAGTCACGTTCAACAATGCCACTATCAGTGATCATTATACATCTGTTTTTGCTGAAGGAGATATTTATATCACCAATGAAATCGCCGGAAAGATTGGATTACGCGGCGAATATTCATATCTGCTTAATACGTTCAATCTGGCCCCGCGAGTGTCTGCGGCCTATAAACTTAGCAAAGCAGGTCAGCTATCGGTTGCTTATGGCATATTTTATCAGAAACCTGAAATCACGTATCTGATGCAAAATCCGAATCTGAACTTCATGAAAGCAGATCATTATATTCTTAATTATCAGTTTCAACCGAAAGACCGTTTATTGCGACTTGAAGCCTATTATAAGAACTATACAAGCCTGATTAAAAAGAATCCGCTTGTTACAAATAATGGAAACGGTTATGCCAGAGGCCTTGAATTGTTTTATCGTGATAAGAAATCAATCAAAGGGATAGACTTCTGGATATCCTACTCATATATAGACAGTAAACGGAATTTCCTGAATTACATACGAACCGTGCAACCTGATTTTGTAGCCAATCATGTGGGTTCGCTTGTCTTTAAGAAATTCTGGACCAAACATATGTTCGGTATCAACGGGACCTATACATTCTCTTCAGGAAGACCTTATATCAATTACAATACCTCTAATCCGAACAATCCGAATGCCGATGCGTCAAAGTTCATGACCGATAGGACTATGGTCTATAACAACATCGGAATTTCTGCCAACTATCTGAAAACGATCGGCAAAGCGTTCACTGTGTTCGTATTGGGTGTCAATAATCCATTTGGATTCAAACAATTGTATGGTTACAACTTTGCAAGCAAGGACCTGAATAGTGATGGTCAATTATATAGTAAACCGATTACACCTACAGCCAAACAATTTGTATTTATCGGCATGTTTATGAGCTGGGGTATAGACAGAAGCCAGGAAGCCATTGATAATAATTTATAAGCCTTTTGATTCCGATATTATTCAAAATAAATTCCGATATTTGATACTTAAATAATTTAAACATGAAAAAAATAATTTTATCGTTAGGTCTTCTGGTATTTGCCCTTACTACCAATGCCCAATCTGATGCATACAAGGCTGGTATGAAAGGACTTATAGGCCGAATGGAGGCAGCCAAAAACAATCCGGAAGCCTATCAGGAAACAAGTAACGGATTCCTTCGTATTGCAGGAGCTGAGAAAAATGAATGGCTTCCGAACTATTATGCAGCCTATTGCCTGACCATGCAGGCCATGTTTTCAAAAGATAAAGAAAAGATAGATCCTTTATTAGATCAGGCTGATAAGTTATTATCTGATATTTCCATTCATGTTACGAGTGATGAAGTGATGTGCCTTCAGGCGTTTAGTAAATCAACGCGTATCGGAGTGGATCCAATGACACGTGGCATGAAATATGGTATGGAGAGCGCTAAATTCTTAGAGCAAGCTAAAGCCTTGAATGTAAACAACCCTCGTATTTATTTCCTGCAAGGTGAAGCAGCTTTTCATACACCTGAACAATATGGTGGAGGAAAGGCCAAAGCCTTGAAATTATTCCAAACAGCTTCTGAAAAGTATGCAAGTTTCAAACCTACATCTGATCTAATGCCAAATTGGGGCAAAGATGCCAATGACATGATGCTGGCCGAAAGTAACAAATAATCAAAGGAAACTAAACTCACAACTCATATTAAGAAAGCCTCATCGAAAGTGAGGCTTTTTTAATGCAATATGGAACATATATCTGCTGCTTTTCTTCAGGGTAATACCAATGTGATATTTGAGGTTGACCAAACTCTATTGGATTCATACAATGGTAAACAATGATGATTGTGTTGTAAAGAACTAATGAAACGGAGCGAGATTTGGTCTATTACAATATTTGATTCGGTATATAATCGAATCTTACAGCGATCCCATCACTATTATTATAAAAAGAAAAGCCGCTCTATCATGAACGGCTTTTAATAAATCTTATTGAAATTGTTATTCTTCTAACTGAAACACAACCGGCAAACTGAAGGTTGAAGAAACCTGTTTACCATTTTGTTTACCTGCCTTCCAACTTGGCATACCTTTCACAACTCTCATCGCTTCTTCATCACAACCATAACCGATTCCTCTGGAAACTTTTACATCAGTGATGTTGCCATCTGAACGCACCACAAAACTTAAGATGACTCTACCTTCTATACCACCTTCACGGGCAGCATTCGGGTATTTTATGTGTTCACTCAAGTATTTAAAAAGAGCATCTTCTCCACCAGGGAATTGAGCTTCTTGCTCAACAAATTCAAACACTTCATCTTTTTCTGCTTTAGCCGGTTCGATAGTTGCTGGACCAGGTCCCATATCAGGCGCTTCAAGTTTAGCATTTTCATCCCCTTTAACAGTAACTGTACTGGCTGTAGCCTTTTCTAACTCCTGCTTTGGTGGTGGCTTCTCTTCGTCCCTCACTTCTTCGGCCTTTTTGATAACAGGCGGGGTAAACTTAACCTGTGGTTTTACCGGAGGTGGTGGCGGTGGAGGCGGTGGAGGCGGTGGTTTCTTTTCATCCACCGGTGGCGGAGCAATCAGCTCAGTCACTTTTGTCATTGGCTTGTGTTTGACATCACTTTTATTGAGCAAACTGGCAATGACAGGAATCGAAGCTAAGACCGTTGCAAAAATCATACAACCGATCAATGCATTCTTAGTTCTCTTCCTGTAGTTCTTTCTCAGTTCGTAAGCACCATATTCTTTGTTTCTACCTTCGAAGATGATGTCCAGTACGTCTGATTTTAAAATATCTTTACTTTCCATTGTTATAAAATTTTTGCGTTGATGCGTTTAAGGTTTTATTCCATAACTTAATTTCCAGCATTGGCTGCTTCAGTAGCTGTAATAAACCCTTTATCGACATCGGTAATATCAATCATTGCATAGGTATTCAATCCATTGATCTGCATTTCATCCAGTATATTCACCATATCTTCATACTGACTATTATAATCAGGTTTGATGATAATGACTGGTTCATCATCCGCTTTGTGCCCAGGCATACCATTCAAACGCTCTTCATACACTTTTTTCTTGTGGGCAATCAAGGCATCCCGAATGCCATTCTTGTTTTGAAAATATGTAACTTCCAAAGTAGGAGGCGCTAACGGATCATCAGCTAAACCGGTATAGTAATATACACGATGCTCTTTACTTAAAAGGATCGTCATGGTACAATAATCTTTGGCCTTGGTTTGATCCTCCTTTTTCACACTATCCTCTGTCGGCATCATGATCTCCATTGTCTTTGGCTTACTCATGGTTGTCGTGAAGATAAAGAATGTGATCAACAGGAACCCAAGATCCACCATGGGCGTAAGATCAATTCTGGTTGAAAGTTTTTTGGCTTTTTTGACGCCGGGGCCTTTCTTCTTGCCCCCACCGGAGGTATCTATTTCTGCCATCTCGTAAGAATATTTTTAAAGAATTAATTAATTATTGTGTTTTAGTTGACGGCTTCTTAGCGGGCGCTGTTGCATCACGTTCCATGGCTGCGGCAGTACCTTCAGGGATCGCTTCCAGAGAGGTCACCAGATTGAAACGGTCTATCTTATTCTTAGTCAGCGTTTTAATTACATCCTTCACTCGTGGGTAAACTGTAGAAGCATCGCATTTGATACAGATACGAGGAGGAGTTCCTGTCTCTTGGCCTGCAGTTCTTGCAGCTTGCACCCAATAAGCCAATTCATTGATATCAGCCATGTAAGTTGTCGTATCGATTGGAATACCTGTGAATTTGTAATTTTTCTGATTGATTGGATCGATAGCAAGATACCCCTTCATCTGATTAAAAGGAAGTCCGAACGATGCTCCACGTTTGAACGATTCTTTCTCGGCATCAGTCAGGTTTAATCCTTTTTCGGTGTTCACCTTATCTATCAACAGTGCCTTGGCTTTCTTGTTGTCATAATCGAAAAATACTTTCCCGCTTGGATCAACAGTCAATAAGATCGAGTTTTCAGGCATGATGATATCCGAAATCGAAGAAGGAGTCTTCACCACCACTGGTTCGTCGGGTTTGAACTTGGTCGCCAACATGAAGAAAGTAAGCAGAAGGAAGGCCACATCGCACATCGCTGTCATATCGATATGGGTACTCTTTCTGGGTAATTTATGTTTAGCCATAATTTGTTTATTGTTTTACATGATTTAATGACAATGGTTTCTTTCCAACATAATACAAGATGTATTATTTGTAGTTGGCATGGAAACTTTGTTCTAATGTAAATCCTGTTTCATCAATACCATAAGTCACATTATCGATGATGGTAGTGAAGAAGTTGTAAGCAAGCATCGCAAGGAACGAAGTACCGATACCCAATGCTGTGTTTACAAGTGCTTCAGAGATACCTGCAGCCAAGGCATTCGCATCAGGAGCACCGGCATTAGCCATCGCAGCGAAGGCACGAATCATTCCCATTACCGTACCAAACAATCCAAGAAGGGTTGCAGCAGAAGTGATCGTTGAAAGGAATACCAGATTCTTTTCAAGCATAGGCAATTCAAGCGCTGTACTTTCTTCGATTTCTTTTTTGATATTGGCTATCTTCATGTCGTGATCCATTGAACTGGTTGACATTTCTTTGTACTTTCTCAAACCTGATTTCATTACGTTACCAACGCTACCTGCTTGCTTGTCGCATTCAGCCATGGCCGCATCAATATTCTTGGTAGAAAGATGATATTGTACTTTTCTGATAAACTCAGCATTGGTCATCTTACCACGTGATTTGAACACGGTCAAAGCACGTTCGATGATAAAGCACATGGCAGTCAAAAAAGTTGACATCAGGATAGGCACAACCCAACCTCCGAGATACATGGTACCCATCAGATTCTTAGGTTGATGTCTGGCAGCTCCATCATTGAAATTGGATGTGCTGGCAAATACGGTATAAAAGATCACATGCGCAGCGATAATACATGTCGCTACAATGATGGTATTGATTAGCATCACACTGGTAGTCTTTCCTGATGCGCTTGCTGCTTTTGGTACAGCTGGTTTTACGTCTGCCATAATTCTGGATTTTTTAGTAATTTGAGTTTTTAATTTTAATAAAGGTTACAAAGATAATTTTAAGCCTGAATAAAACAAGTTTTGAAAAAAAAAGTATTCAACATTTAATATGTAACGAAGATAGGTTTATTTTGTTGCATTAAACTTCAGTCAACATGACACTAAGCTCTATCATCGGTCTCGTTGCGTTGGGTATTCTTGCAGGCGTTTTAAGTAGCATGGTCGGTATCGGCGGCGGAATCGTTATCGTACCGGTTTTGGTCATCCTCTTCGGATTAAACCAACACACGGCTCAAGGCACAACACTAGCTATGCTTGCATTTCCGGTTAGTCTGGTAGCTGCATGGACCTATCATAAAAAAGGTATGGTCGACTGGCGTATCGCCCTTATCCTTTGCGCAGGCTTCGTCGTCGGAGGATATTTCGGAAGCCGTTATGCAGTGGAATTACCCACCGGCACCATTAAAAAAGTATTTGCGGTGATTATGATATTAGTTGCGGTCAAATTTTTATTCATCGATAAAAAGTAAATGCAGATTCCGGATTTGATTTCTACAAAAAAAGATGTGAGATAAGTGATCAGTAAATTACGATATCCGTCTTACTTTGATTACCATTCTCACTATACTGTTTTTCCTTTCAACGCTTCTGCAACAGCGATATCCATGACCCTTTCGGCAAATGGTGAACTGATTTTATTCAATTCTTCAGTCAATGACATTATGCGATTCTTGTCGGCAGACTCCATCGCTTCCTGTAATAGCTGAATACCTGTTCGCGTCGCTTGTTTCTCGGCTTCTGTAATATATTGCTGATGCTTATGAAGAAAGTTTTCCGTCAATTGTATCATCTGTTCTGCCTCAGTTGTGGCCTCTATCAAAGCTCGTATCTGAATATCACTTTTTGCATGTGTAATCGAATCCATCAGCATGCTTTCCACTTCAGTATCACTCAGCCCGTATTGCGGCTTCACTTCAATAGTCTGCACTACACCACTTCTAAGTTCAGTGGCTTTCACTTGTAATATCCCATCGGCGTTGATCACAAACTGTATATCCACTTTGGGTAATCCGGCTGGCATAGCAGGTATCCCTGACAGAATAAATTCGGCTAGTTTGCGGTTATCGCTCACCAAATCGCGCTCGCCCTGATATACCGCCACCTTGATACCAGTCTGACCGTCTTTCTGCGTTGAGTATTGTCTGACGGCTTTACCGGGAATCTTACTGTTTCGAGGTATCAAGACATCCATCAGTCCCCCCATTGTTTCTATACCCAAACTCAATGGGGTGATATCTAGCAACAATAGATCTTTATTATTCCCTGCCAGTATATCGGCTTGTATGGCGGCACCCAGCGCCACGACCTCATCCGGATTGACACTGTCATTCACCGGTTTGCCAAAAAACTCACTGACTATTTGTTTCACATACGGTGTTCGAGTTGAGCCACCGACCATCAGCACCACATCAATCTGATCTTTAGTAAGTTGGCTGTCTTTCAACGCCATTTCGCAACAAGAAATGGTCTTGTCCACAAGTGGCTTGATTAGGTCTGTAAATTCCTGTCGTGTAATTGAAACCGATGCTTGCAGTATAGTCGATTCGTACGTATCATCCTGCGAAAGCTGTTTTTTTGCTTCTTCAGCTTTGAGGCGGATCGTTTGCACGATACGCTTGTCATTTCCCAATTCATCAGATGTCAGGCCAAGTTGCGTGACGAAATGATGTCCGATTACTTTATCAAAATCATCGCCCCCTAAATAGGTGTCCCCATTTGTACTGAGCACATCAAAAATACCATCTGTTATCTTAAGAATAGATACATCGAAGGTACCGCCTCCCAGATCATATACCGCTATGGTCTTTGTTTCAGCAGATGATAGGCCGATACCATAAGCCAGACTTGCTGCGGTGGGCTCATTGATAATACGGAGTACTTCCAACCCGGCTAGTTTACCTGCATCACGGGTAGCTTGTCGCTGCGCGTCATTAAAATAAGCCGGCACGGTAATGACACATTTAGAAACAGACATCTTCAGCACGTGCTCGGCCCTGTTCTTCAGTTCTTTTAAGATGCAGGACGAAAGCTCGATCGGACTATAAAACGTATCACCGACCTGTATTTTTACCAGACGTTCGGTATCATCATCAAGTATCTTATATGAAAGCGAATGTTGATTGTTTCGAATATCATTATGTGATTTTCCCATCAGACGCTTGACGCTATAGATGGTATTAGCCGGATCGGTTTCCAGAAACGATTTAGCCTCACTACCGACCGTCACATGTCTGTTTTCTGAAAAATGCAGAATAGAAGGCACTAAGGTGGTATTGTCGATATCTTTGAGAGCTATTGCCTGTTTGGTTTCTGGATGAATGATAGCAACCAGACTGTTGGTGGTACCCAAATCGATGCCCACAATCAATTCTTCCTTTTGTATCGTGCCCGTTGCTATATTAATTGAAATTTTTGCCATACTGTAAACATTCGTTTCTTAACGAAATGAATCCGCAAATATAGAGGGATGAGACCAGAGTTGGACTATTTTTTAACTTGACACATTTTATTGATCAGCCACTCGGCATATTCCCACGGATCGAACTGATATTCCTTCGGAACGAACTCAAATACCAAACTGGTTTAGATTGGAAGAAACCAAGGAATTTCCCCAACAAACCATGCTATTTTCGCTACGATGCCTGAAGCAAAAAGCTTCCTTTGTGGTCTCCCAATTCGGAGGTAAAAAAAAATATTTGATAAACTTTTTATATACTTGCAAAAATTCAGCAAAACAAGAAATCTCCAGAATGGCAAAAAACTTACTGATTGTAGAGAGTCCGGCGAAGGCAAAAACGATTGAGAAAATATTAGGTTCAGACTTTCAGGTAAAATCTTGTTTCGGTCATATCCGGGATCTGGAAAAGGATGAAATGGGGATCGATATCAAGAATCATTTCAAGCCTACTTATAAAATCTCAGATGAAAAAGTGAAGGTGGTGAGTGAATTAAGAGCCCTCGCTAAAAAATCTGACGAAGTGTGGCTGGCATCGGATGAGGACCGTGAAGGAGAAGCCATTTCGTGGCATCTGTGTGAAGTACTCGGATTGGATCCGGCCAAGACTAAACGAATTGTTTTTCATGAAATCACCAAACCTGCCATACAAAAAGCGGTTGAGAATCCTCGTCTCGTGAATATGGATCTGGTGAACGCCCAACAAGCCCGTCGTATCCTTGACCGTATCGTAGGGTTTGAGTTATCACCTATCCTATGGCGTAAGATTAGCCGCAGTAATTCGCTATCAGCAGGTCGTGTACAATCAGTCGCCGTAAGGTTGATCGTAGAGCGTGAACGTGAGATCAATACCTTTAACGCTATCAGTACCTACAGAATCGAAGCCCTGTTTAACGCTAAAGATATAAACGATAAGAATGTGTCATTTAAGGCCGAATATAGTCCCAAGATACCTAGCCTGGAAGGTGCCAAAGTATTCTTGCAAAACTGTATCGGCGCCGATTATACAGTAGAAGACATTCAGATCAAACCGGCACGCAAATCCCCATCGGCTCCGTTTACGACCTCAACATTGCAACAGGAAGCCAGTCGCAAACTCGGTTATTCGGTATCGCGTACCATGCAGGTTGCCCAGCGCTTATATGAAAGCGGTAAGATTACCTATATGAGAACCGATGCCGTGAGTCTGTCTCAAACCGCGCTGGATAATATCAGTCAGGAAATCAACAAGAACTATGGCGAAAAATACCATCAGTTACGTGTATTTAAAAATAAGAATGAAAGCGCACAAGAAGCGCATGAGGCCATCCGCCCTACCAGTATGGAAGTCCGTGATGTGGAAGATTATGAAACACAACGATTGTATGAACTGATCTGGAAGCGCACCATGGCCAGTCAGATGGCAGATGCAGAATTGGAAAAGACGATTGCGAAAATCAATATTTCCACCCAACCTGAAAAACTGACCGCCAGCGGAGAAGTCTTGAAATTTGACGGCTTCCTTAAATTATATATGGAAGGCAAGGATGATGAAGATACATCTGAAGACGAGAATGAAGAAAGCATGCTGCCTTTGCTCAAAGTGGGTCAAGGGCTGGATATTCAAAGTATGAATGCGACCGAACGTTTCAGTCGCCCGTTACCAAGATACACCGAGGCATCGCTGGTAAAGAAACTGGAAGAACTTGGTATCGGACGTCCGTCGACCTACGCTCCGACTATCAGTACCATACAGAACAGGAATTATGTGATTAAGAAAGACAAAGATGGTATCCGAAGGGAATATCAGATTTTATCATTAATAGGCTCTGATATCAAGCAAAAGACATCAGAAGAAAACACGGGTGCCGAGAAGAATAAACTCTTTCCTACCGATTTAGGTATGGTGGTGACCGACTTCCTGAAATTGCATTTCTCGGCCGTGATGGACTATAGTTTTACGGCCAAAATCGAAGGTGAATTCGATGAAATTGCTACAGGTAAAAAAGAATGGAGCAAAATGCTGGCTGCCTTCTATACACCTTTCCATGAATTGGTTGAAACGACGATGGAAACTGCTGAACGTGCAAGTGGTGAACGAGATCTGGGTATCGACCCTGTCAGCGGAAAGAAAGTGATAGCACGTATCGGCAAGTTTGGCCCTATGGTGCAGATTGGCCATAGTGATGATGTAGACAAACCGCGTTTTGCCACCTTACGGAATACTCAAAGTATCGAAACCATCAGTTTTGAAGAGGCGATGGAGCTGTTTAAATTACCGCATACCTTAGGTGTGTATGATGAACTGGAAGTATCGGTGAATATCGGCCGTTTTGGCCCTTATGTAAAATGGGGTGAGCAATTTATCTCCCTGGCTAAAGGCGAAGAACCGTTAGAAGTGACGATGGAACGAGCCATCGAAGTGATTAAAGGTAAACAGGAAGGCGATGCGCCTATAGCCATGTATGATGGCAAACCTGTTACAAAGGGCAAAGGCCGTTTCGGACCTTTCATCAAATGGAACGATTTGTTTATCAATATACCTAGAGCCTATCAATTCGAGACCATCAATCAACAGGAATGCGAAGAACTGATCCTTAAGAAAATCGAAAAGGAATCGAACCGCTATATTTTGAATTTTCCGGAAGAGAAAATTTCTGTCGAGAATGGACGTTGGGGACCCTTCGTCAAATTCCAGAAAAAAATGCTCAAACTCATCAAAGACGGCGGTGGTAAATTCACGTCGGAAGAAGCCGCTTTATTGACGC
>CAIQUX010000327.1 GCA_903875055.1 uncultured Bacteroidota bacterium | reverse complement strand
ACTTCATCAGGCAATGTAAACAGTTGGGTATGTATGCTGTTGACCAAGGTATCATAATCGCCACCTGGCAAATCGCTGCGGCCTATGTTTTGCTGAAAAAGCACATCACCACTGATGACAAATTGCTGTTCCTTATGATAAAAACATACACTGCCGGGTGAATGACCCGGACAAAGGAAGATCTGTAAGGTATCGCTACCTAGAGTAACTAATTCGTTTTCTTTCAGATAATAATCAGGCGCTGGCGAAGGCACAAACGTGAGATTATACATGGCTCTGGCAGAAAGCTGGTGATCGAATACGGGTAGATCAAGTTCATGAAACGCCAAAGGAACTTTGTACTTCATTACGACAGCCGCATTCCCGAATATATGATCAATATGGGTATGCGTATTGAGCAATAACATCGGCTTGATATCCAAATCGCTTAGGTATTTGAAAAACGTATCGAATTCATTCAGTTCATACATCCCCGGGTCGATGATGATGGCTTCTTTATTTTCATTATACAGCACATAAGTGTTCTCATGAAAGGGCCCGTAGGTAAAAGATTGTAGAGTAAGCACGATGGATAATTTTGGCCGCAAATATAGCAAAAGAAAGCATAGTAGAACAGTGTGATATGACTGTGCATCGAGGTAGTGATATTTCGTATTACTTATGGCAATGTTAGATTACGTGTGCTACTTCGGTCAAATTATTCAATGATGGAGTTGCCCAGAAATGAAAATGATTTATTAGAAGGTAAATTTCAGACTTCCGAACACACCAAACCGTCTGGCCGGTGAATCATTCAGACTGCGGTAGGGAAGAAGGCGCCAAACAAAATCGACCCGTAACACCTTGAAGATATTTTCCATCCCGGTACCTATTTCCAGATACGGGCTTTTTCGTAAGGTCTGAAAATTATAGCCCTGATTCAGGTTCAGTTTCTGATTGGACTGCGACAAACTTCCATAGACGGTCTTGGCATTCCAAAACGTACGCACTTTCATTTTTTTTACATAAGGAATGTATTTGAAAAACAGACTGCCTAAAGAATGTTCCATGATGGCACCCACATACGCATCGCTGATATATTCATAGCGATACATCATGTTGAAGGTATGAGGGTCGTAATAGTAAAATTCATTACCTGGATGCACTTCCAGCAGTGAGTAAGGAAGGGTGCCGAAGGTTTTGCCGGTAAACAGGTTGTAATAGACTGAACCGGCATGGTTGATTTTGATATAGTCTGAAACGGTAAATCGTAATCTGGTGAAATTGTAATTGCCACCGATGAAATTCTTGAATCCTTTACCGGCATATAATTTCATACGAGGATATTTAGTACCCAAACTGGTGACATAATAGTTGCCTTCAACAAAACGTTCCTTATAGGCAAAACGAAGTTCCGCACCGAATTCATTATTTGTTACCGAATTGGTGAATGTGCTGTCGCTTGAATAGAAAATACCAGAGGATGGCAAAGGGGCATAGGGTGTAAATTTCTTACGTTCTGCCGAGAGGTGAACAGCAAAGCCGCTGAAGGTTGATTTGTAAAATTCGAGTCGCTGCTTGTCTACGAAGGCCAGTTTCCATGGAATATTAGGCTTGCGTCCAATAGCACTGAATACATTATCGAATGAGCCTGCATCATCGTATTGATTGACATTATAATCCAGATCATGTTTGTATTCTCCGTAAATGTAGCTCCTCGGTTTCCTGTTCAGCAACCATAAGACACTGCCATCATATTTGAAGCGCTGATCATTTAACCCATAAGCCACATAGCTTCGCAGATAAATATTTTTAAACAACTTGGGTGTAGTGCCCAAAGTAAATCGGAAGCGGGTACCTTCAATGGTATTATGGGTGTAAAGGTTATAGATGAAGCCCACTTCCAACGGTCCGACATCTTTGATACCTGTAGACAACAAATAGACGAGCGAATAATATTTTTTATAGATCGGAAGACCCTGTATGGTATCGATCATCTTATAAATCGACTTTTCATTTTTCGATAAGGAATCATGTCTTACCTGATTCCAGTAATCTTCATTGCGTGTGAGGGCCTCCTTACCGACCTCCAGATCATCTTTATTCTTCTTGTCGTTGACCACTTCGCCGATATGCGGATTGTTGACAACGATATTTTTATAGGTGGTAGTTTTTCGTCCAAGGAAGCCGGCAATTTTATCGCCGTGCGGCGGAAGGAAATCGACATAAAACTTGTCCTTGGTCAGGAACCAAAGCGTATCTTCAAAGCACGTAAATTCCTGCATCATGGTCACCTTGTTCACCCAGTTGATATTCTGCTCTTTGGTGACAATCATATTGATTTTCTGTAAAGCATAATCGGTATCGTGTATCCACATATCTCCGTTGAAAGTGTGTTCACCGCTTCGTTTCGGTGTGAAGGCCACATGAAAGCAAGTCCTTCCATTGAACGATTGTGTATCGGTTAGCTGATAATGATAAAAGAAAGGAGCATCGCTCGCGATGGGGCTGACAAAGGCCACATTGAAGATTGGAATATTATTATCGTACACATTGATATTCTGATACATGGATCCCAACATCTGACTCACGCTTTGATTTTTATAACCCGAAATGCGTGAACCTTTGATGAACTCCTTGGTTTTCTTCGGGCGCTTCTGATAATAATAATCCGAGATGGTTTCAGTCAGGAACAAGGGAAGAAACGGTTTCTCTTCACTGGTAGAATCGATGAAATTTTGCACAAAGTCGAATTTTTTCAGAATCAATGACGACTTGAATGCCACTTTGGGAATCTTATTGATATCCATCTCCAGTTTGTTATAGACTTCGTAGCTATAGTTTTCAGCCTTATCATAGTTATTGATAGGCTTATTCTTAATCACTTTTTTAACCAGCGCCAGCGCAGGGTCTCTTGAAACTTTCATCACAAAATCTTTCATTTGTATCGATGATCGTTCCATTTCGATTTTTAAAAACTGATAAGGCAATTTAGTACTGATATGAATGGTTTGTCTTGTATAACCGATGGTGGAAATACGTATACTATCTGATGGAAAATTATCAAATTCAAACATGAATTTCCCATCCGCATCAGCTTTGGTACCGATATTCTTCCCGGGAAAACTGACTGTCGCAAAAGACAATGGTTCATTTGTTGTATAATCCCTGATAAGTCCTTCCAATACATGCTTGCCCTTTGTGATGGATTTAAGTGGATGAACCACTTGTGCAGCCGATGTAGCGGAGGTGTCTTTGAAAATTTTATTGGTATCCGATTTGATCGCGAGTGAATCGTTCACGGTATGAAGACTGTCTGCAGCGACTTGTGAAAATGAATTCTGGCTAACTATCACAAACATGAACAGTGAGAGCAAACGTGTTACAGACAAGGCCTTTATATTTAGCTTCTTTATTTTCATTCACTACATTAAAAATCGGTTGCAAGCGATACGTGATACATCGGTTTTTTACCGCCACCTATATTCCAGGCAAAATCGGTTCGTAGAAAATAACCCAGAAAACGAGAACGTAAGCCGAAGCCATAACCTAATGCGGCAGATCGGTCGATATACACAGAAACATTCGATTGGTTATCACGGATGCGAATCTGATTCACAATATTTTCTGATGTCGGCAAGATGCCCTTCATTGTGATTCCAGCGTCTGCAAATGTTATCACCTGCAGGTTACGGATAAACCCTGATTTGATTGGTCGACTGAAGAAGGTATTATACACCGGCATTCGGATTTCTTCGTTCAGAACAATAAAACTACTTCCCTTTCTCGCTCCTTGTTTATACCCTCTTAAGTTTGTAGCCAGCGACTGAAAGTTGCTGGTGCCGATATCTGAGGAGGTTGTGCCTGCTGCATCTGGGCCTGAATAGATGGCATTATCTACACCGCCTAGATAATACAAAACCTTAGCCTTGGCCAGACTATGTGCACCGGCCAGACGGCTGGCTAAAATGACATTCTTATATAGTGTGATATAATTCCGTGCATCATAACCTACATTCAGATATCCATTTAATTTGTTGTTGAAGCTATACATGTAGTCGGCAAAAAATTTAGCCCGGGTTCCTTTCCAGATATTGAGCATAGGATTAATAGTATTGTCATAGACATATTCCAGATGACTCACCATTGTATATTGTTTTGAACTTGGAATTTCTATGGTGTATTGGTCTTGTGCAAGATACCTTGTTCTGTCGTATCGGATTCCAAACTGCAGACGAACACTTTTCAGCATATCCAATGGATAAGCAAAATTGGATTGGATAAAATCCATCCCTTTTTTTGCGAGTACGCCCTGATATGGAATGGTGGATGAAGGTGGTGCACTGACAATGCCTTGTTGACTGCTGTGATAATAGACTACACCCCAATCTGTACGTCGACGGAAATTGGCATACTTTAAAAAATACTCAAGCGGTGAACTTAAGTTCAGTTCATGACGCGCACCCGCAGTAATCTTATAATCTTCCATCACGTCGGTCAGGGTGAAGGTCGAAAATAGATACAGTGGAGGATTGTTATATTGATTATCGCGGGGTTGGTAACGAGTAAAGAGTAAGGTATTATCAATGGTAGTCTGAATGAAATCGGGATAGAAAGTAGACTTGTAAGGTTTGGCCTTACTATTTATGGAGGCAGTATTGAAAGTATTATAACGCGATGTGTTTTTTCGGGTAGAGGAAAAGATATTGTCAAGCAGAACTGTGGAGTCTGTCTCTTGGTCAAAAGGAGTGATATACTCAGTTGCAGTTGACTGATTAGTAATGTTCAATAAGGCCTTACTAGTATCAGGTTGGTTTCGCAATTCGCTCTCATATTTTTCCTGCTGATCTTTTAAGACGGAGAAAGGGATACTATAGATCAGGTAATTCCGTTTTTCTTTCGTGACTTCTGTGACCGTAGCATTTTTCTGGATATATTCTTGACCCAGAATAGTAAATGGCACTGGTTGGGCATTCGTGGTTGAAAAGGTATCGGGTGAAGTACCGCTTTTTTCAATCGATACAATCTTTCGATTCAGGGTTCCGTTCAGATCTTCCAGGTAGCTGTATTGTTCAAGGCCCCATTGTATCGGGTAATTGATACTTCCTGCTGTATTGCTTAATGGAACCAGATTGGTGCCTCGTTTAGGATCATAAAGATACAGGTTGAAGTTTTGTTTGTATTCATCGCTCTTATCGCTTTGGTTGATATAACGGCTGGTACGGTTCGATAAAAACAGGATGCCCGTGGAAGTGCCGTTCTCGACAAAGCGAGGTTCTTTCTCATCAAAATTATCATTGGTAATCGCCTCGAGTTTATTGTTTTTAATTGTTAGGGTATACAAATCGCTTTGCCCCTTTTTAATGGCAGTGATAGCCAATGAATTCTCATCACTCATGAAACACATACCGGTTATGCGGTCCACTTTCCGTGGTGGTATCGAGCGTTTCTCCATGATGCGTTTTCCGGTGGTGAATATTCTCAGGTTCAGCACATTTCTCTGTTGATATAAAGCTGCCATCTTATTGCCGCTTGGACTCCAGCAAATAATTGGATAATCAGGGTCTGCCAATTCTTCCATGGCCCGTATGCCGCCTTCGATGATGAGGTAGGCTCTGTTATATTTCACATCCTGAATATAAATTCTGAATTGCCCGTCTTTCTTTTCAACAAAGGCTATTTCACGTCCGCTTGGTGAAGCCACCATATGGCTGTATTGCGCATTGGTCTTATTCTTGATAATGGCATACAAGGAACGGCCAGCCATTGAATCAGTTCCGGATAGTTGCCCTTGTACCGGAAGTTGATAAAACTCTTCCCATTCCTGGTAAATTTCTTTAGATGGCTTTTTGAAGACACTTTCTATAGCACTGCTCACACTTTTTCTATATCGTGTCAGGTAAAGCAGGTTGGAGATATAATTCTCTCCATACTTTTCTGAAATGAAATGCCAGAAAGATTGCCCGAAAATAGCCGGATTAGAAATCGCTAGATCGAGTATGTGTTTCTTACCCTTGAGTGAAAGTCCATTTCGTACGATGGCATCATTTTCGCCCGACCATTCATTTGCTATGAAGGATACATAACCCAGCGTATACCATTCAGGCAGGTTCATCTGCACGGCATTCTTCACCACATCTTTCAGGTTATCGCCAAAGAGCATATTGTCCTTGATCACTTTGGCGATACCGCTGCGAATTTGTTTTCGTAAGGCTTCATGATCACCGTTGAAATAAACGGCGATATTATCACCTGCCACATCCAACTTACCACCGTTAGCAGCATTGAGCTCATCGTTCTTTCGTCCGAGATTGGTCTGACGATAATCACCAAACGTGTTATAGAGGATGATATTGAGTTTCTTATTCAATCGCCCGCCCATCATATACACGATATGCGATAGCTCTTGCTCGGCGATGCTGACAGCATACAGGGCATTGGCTTTGCCGTAATCGTAATAAAAGGCACGGAAGTGGACACTATCGAAATATTTCCATTCAAAGGTTCTGTATTGTACCCTGTTTTGTCCGAATGGTTCCCATGACGCCTGCCCTTTGGAACCCCAAAAGACTGTGGTAAAAAATAATACTAAGAATAGTTTCCTTCGCATGCGTCGTGTGGAGCTGAATAAACGTTAAAAGTAAGAAATATGGGGCATACACCCAACTGATTTATCGATAAGACGGCCCCATTGACCGTTTTGAGAATCGGAAGTTGAAACAACTCTATTTATATATTTTACTTGTTATGATGGCTTGTCTGTTAAAGAATACAACCTTATCACGGTTTCTTCCCTTTATAAACCACAATCGCCATCATCGTATTATCAGGTGAAATAACCATCCTGTAAAACTGTTTGATTCCAAACGGTTTCAAATCAGCCATCTGTACCCATTCAGATTCAGGATGACGAAAAGGATTTTTTTTGTAAAACAATGCACCCTCATGACCCATCAGCAGACTTCCGTCCTGCATAAAACAATAATCTTCTTCACCGGGCAGCGTTTCAGATAATACCGGATTTTCAATTACGCCAGTTTTTTTTCTGGAGACTCTTAAGTTTTCAGGCGCCATCGTTCTTAATTTCCAATGTAGCGAATCTGATTTGTCGACAAACACAATCTTGTTTTTAGCGCGGAGATTATAAAAAGTACGACCGATATGTTGGGCAAGCGTATCAGTTCTGCCTAAGGCTGTATTATGCCTCACAAAGAAAAATGGTTCGGGTAATTCAAAGGTCAGGAACTCGATGTCTGAAATCCATTCATAATAGCCGATGGTTTTGAGTTCAGGTAAAATCAGCTTCGGTTTTTTACCTTTCATATTACTGACATAAAAATGCTGAGTGGTCTTATCCTTCTCCACGCTTACATAAGAAATCCCATCCATGCCGGGTGTGTATCGGGGTGAAAACTCCGGTTCATGCGTATTCGTAATTCGACGTGATTTTTTTCGCTTCAGATCATAACGATAGATTTCGGTATTGGTACTATCAACCGAACTGACAAAATACAGATATTTTTCATCAGGAGTAAAGTAAGGCTGATTGTTATATCCTGTGGTATCAGATATGATTTTCGGTGGCAACACTCTGAATGCTTTGGGTGTGCGCTGTAAATCAAAAAGATAAATTTCAGTTTCAGGCAATTGAGCCAATGCCTGAATTGTTATGAAACAAAGCAATAAGGTGATGATTCTTTTCATTGGATAAATGTACATCGCAGTAATATAATTTCTCGCAGTGTAAGAAAAGTTTTTTTATGACTCCACTTCTAAATCGACAAATACAAATTGCTCCCCGTCAAACAAACCTTTGTCGCTGAGTTTTAATTGTGGAATTACCAGCAGGGCCATGAAGGAAAGTGTCATGAAAGGTGCCGCCAAAGGTGTGCCGAGCATTTTTGCCTGTCGGTCAATCGTTGAATAGGTTTTGGCAACCACCTCGGCTTTGTTGTTACTCATCAGACCGCCAACCGGCAACGCCATCACATGAAGTTCTGTTTCGTCTACCACAGCAATGCCGCCTTGGCTGCTGATCAAGGCATTGACTGCCTTGCAAATGGATACATCATCAACACCTGCGCAAATGATATTATGACTATCGTGTGCCACGGTACTGGCAATGGCGCCTCTCTCCAATCCGAAATTTTTAATGAAGGCTTTTGCAACCGGTGCGTCTGAATATCGGTTCACGACCACCAATTTCAATACATCCTTTTCAACATCGCTGATGATTTTATTGTCCACGATTGTAGGCGCCGTAAGGAAGGTTTTCGTAATCAGTTGACCTTCCAACGCTTCGATGACGCGGATCTGAGATGGGATATTTTCAACCTTAATTTCAAAGTCTTGCGGACTTTTTTCCTGGCAGTCAAATTTGTTGATGACGCCTTCTTCTATTGATGCAATTTTTGATTCGCCGTCTTCAAAAACCACTTCGCCATTGATGACTGTTTTGAGTATGTTGAAATCATCAGGGTTATCAATCACGATGAAATCAGCCGGATCTCCTTTATAGAGCAAGCCCACATTGAGCTTGTAATGATAGACAGGATTGAGACAGGCGGCACGCAACACTTTATACAAATCGATTCCTCTGGCCAAAGCCCGTTTCACATGATCGTTGATATGATACAACATCAGTTCATCGGGATGCTTGTCATCGCAACAAAACATCATTTCATTTTCAAAATCATGCAGCAGATCGATCAGGGCATCAAAATTCTTAGCGGCGCTTCCTTCACGGATCAGGATCTTCATGCCGTATTGCAATTTGTCAAGCGCTTCTTCCTTAGTAAAACATTCATGATCTGTACTGATACCGGCTTCGATATATTTCCTGGCTTTCTCTCCCCGTAAACCGGGTGCATGTCCATCCACAGGTTTATTATGCGCTTTGGCAAAAGCGATTTTTTTCATCACTTCTTCATCACGAAAAAGCACGCCTGGATAATTCATCATTTCTGAAAGGAAATAGATATCATCACGTTGAAGTAAGGCATCGATTTTCGAAGAATCAATACTGTCGCCCGCTGTTTCGAATGCAGTTGCAGGTACACAGGAAGGTGCTCCGAAATGAAATTTAAAAGGCACTTTCTTCGCATTGTCTATCATGTATTCTACTCCTTCCACACCACACACATTCGCTATTTCATGCGGGTCGCTGATGGTCGCCACAGTACCATGCTTCACTGCGATACGGGCAAACTCTGATGGAATCAACATGGAGCTTTCAATATGGATATGCGAATCGATTAATCCGGGCAGGATAAAATGTTCGCAAGGAAGTTCGGTTTCCATGACCGATATAATCTTGCCTTGCTCAATTTGTATTTCAGCGGGGTAGGTCCGCTTTGAATGGATATCAATCAGATAATGATAAAGAAACGTGGTCTCCATGGTGTATAATTATGAAACATTTCTAATGACGTACAACGGTTGAAGAATGTAAGTCGGGAATGAGGGAATGGTCATTGCCATTTTAAAGAAAGTTGAGTTGGGAACGAATTCACATTCGAAGGTCAATAACACGCTTGCTGATACTTCGACTAAAACCTGTAACCCATGTTGAAGTTCAACTGAAACGCCGGACTGATTCTTGAATTGGTACTGCTGAACGGCGTCAGGCCTGAATTGTAGTTATAAATATCTTTCGGAAGATTGTCGTAATAGATGATACCCAGACTCGCATCTAACCCTACATACAAGGCCTTGGCAATCGTGAAATTCACACTGTTATTGATCAGGAATCCGAATTGACGGCGGTTGACTGTGATATTTCTTGTGTACGACATTCCCGAGACCGGATCCTGATAATAATCCTGATAGGTGCCGTCACCTGAGCCGAATAATAATTGTGGACCGACCGCATACTTGGCGACACCTTGCCTCATCGGATACAACTTAAGAGTCGGCATCACATAAAAGTAATTGTTCGTCAACGAAAGGCTCACCGGTAATCGAAAGGCGACCAGGTTGTTATTGAAAATTCGCTCGTAGGCAAAGGCCACAGCCACATCCGGGGATGATTGTTCAGCATCGGTAAGGACTACCTGTACCGGCGAAAATGAAATGATGTTCTTGCCATACTTTACTGCTTCTTTCGGTGCTTTCTTATCTTTCTCTGTATTGCTGGTTCGATAGCCTTGCGCAGTGGAAGATAATTGAAACATGAAGAGCGCAATAAGCAATGATACGTATTTCATAATGGTAAGTTTTGCCGAAGATACTCTATTTTATTTTTAGAAATAACTAATACCAGCCACTTTTGCCAACCATATTTCGATTTTCAATGACCTTGGAAAAATGGCGTTAAGAAAATTTAGTTTTTCAACCACTTTCTGCATTGCTTCAACATGGCGTTCATGTCTCGTGGCAATGGCGCTTCAACATCAATTACCTTGCCCGCCGCATCGGTAAAGCATAAACGGAAAGCATGCAAGGCCAGTCGTTGCAGGATGGGTTTTTCTTCCTCTTCTTCTTTGGAAAGTTTGAATTTTTTCTTCAGCTGCGAAATGAAAACAGGGTCCGTTTTGCCATAGACTTCATCACATACGATTGGGTGACCATAATTCTGCATATGCACCCTGATCTGATGTGTACGCCCCGTAAGGATATCAAATTTCACAAACGTATACAAGCCAAACGATTCCATCACTTCAAATTTCGTGATACTGGGTTTGCCCTGTTTCTGGTGTATAATCATCTTGCCTTTGATCACCGGATGCTCCATGATGGCATCTTCGATAGTACCGCTTTCATTCGCCATACTGCCATGAACGATACCGATATAATTTTTCTTGACCTGCCTGTGTTCAAATAATTGAGACGTATAACGATGTGTTTCTTCATCTTTCGCAAAACAAAGGATACCGCTGGTGTCCTTATCTAATCGATGGATGATGAAAATGGAAGGGAACATCGAGCGAAGTATCCCCGTTACTGAAGGGATGGCAGCGTTATGTCGGTCGGGTATCGAAAGCAGACCGGAGGGTTTGTTGACTATGATATAATGTTCGTCTTCGTAGAGGATATCGAGTTTCATAAGTGTCTAAAAGTAAGACAGAGTCGTTGATGAAAAAAGTAAATAATTCAGGAGGATGTCTGCCTGGAGGCATTCTTTCTCCATTCCACGTATCCCAGCACCGCCACTACGACATAAATACAGGTGAGCAGGGAGGTCAGTTCAAGACCTTTGTATATCTGTAAGGGTATCGCCACGATATTCGATAGATTCAGAATGATCCAGTTCTCGACCTTGCGTTTGATCAGAAGCCAGGTACCTGCCCAGGCTGCGGCCGTCACAAAAGCATCCAGAAAAGGAACGGTACTTGGGGTGAAATTCTTTAAGATCAGAAACAACACGGCCCAGGAGAGGATGGCTATCATCAAGGTCATCATCCATTCACGCGATGTCGTGAAGGTGATCGAAGCCTGATCTTTTTGCTGCCATAAGAAGATACCGGCCACACTCACCATCAGATAATAAAGATTCAGGATACTTTCGGCATACAATCCATAGGAATAAAAGACATAGATGTAAAGGCATACGCTGATGATACCTGCATAAAAATTGATGGTCTTATTCTTCAATGCCAACACCACCTGGGCCACACCAAACCCAAAAGCCAGCCATTCGATCAAAGTTGTAGCCTGAAGTTGTTGTCGTATATGGTCAAGAAGATGCGTGATACATTTCAGATTTGCGCAAATATACATGTTGCTTCCCATTCCCGATATACATTCAAACCAGAGTTGGCTATTTCAAGATAATGTAATTACTTTGTGAGCACAAAATAGAAACAAATGGAGATTTCAGTTATTCCAATCGGCAATTCAAAAGGAATCAGGTTGACAAAAACCTTAATAGAAAAATATAATATCAAGGATACGGTCGAATTAATCCTTGAGAAAGGGTATATCATATTGAAACCAATCGCAACACCTCGGAAAGGATGGGAAAAATCGTTTAAGAAAATGCATGAAAATGGAGACGATACATTATTGGTCAATGATGTTTTTGTTGACGAAAATTTTGAAGAATGGAGTTAAAACAATATCAAATAGTATTGATAAATCTTGACCCGACTGTTGGTAGCGAAATTAAGAAAACAAGGCCATGTGTGATTCTTTCGCCCGATGAAATGAATAAATTCTTACAGACAATTGTGATAGCTCCTATGACAAGCAGTTCAAAAACGTATCCGACTAGAGTTGAAGTGAAACACAATAAAACAAGGGGCTGGATTGTGCTTGATCAGATAAGAACGGTAGACAGGCAGCGAATAGCCAAGGTGTTAGGGCATTTAAATGATAAAGAAATTCAGGTGACGAAATCTGTGTTAAAGGAAACTTATGTTGATTAATAATCAATAGGTAACCTTTAATTAGTATTCTCTATCGCTCGGTTTCTCACCAACCAACTATCCTGTGTTCTTTTCCCTTTAGCCATTAGCAAATGTTAAGTAGTTCTTCTCATATCAGAATATAGAGTAGGTTTGTTTAGAATTTCTAATATCAAGACTCGACCTAAAACAAGTCCTAAGATTAAAAGACTATGAGAACATTATTCATACTATTAGCACTGATTGCATTTGGGACGGCCAAGTCACAATTTTTTACATACGGAGGCTATGCGCAACTTTATTGGGATTGGAGACCTGATATTGCTGACTCTTGCTATGAATTTACCTTTATTAAATACATGGCAGCTGATTCACCTGCACATGCGTATTCGCCTGCGATTAACTTATATAGTTGGGATGATTGTAACTTCGGTAAGAATTATATAAATGTTGATATGAGTGCCGGAACAGCTTCAAATGCTCCTTTGCATGACACATTGTTTCGAATTACTCCTGTGAAAGGTATTCGAGATACTTTTTGTGGCTTTATACCCATGCTAGTAGGTAACCCTCCAAACTTTGCTGAAGATATTACACCCATGCGAAGTAAAGTAGTTTATAAGGGGTTTGTTTATTTGCCAGAGAAATGCAAAAATTGGCATTTTACGATTGGAAGATATTACGATCTTACTTATGCTGGCGGGAATTCTGATCACACAAGTATAATTTACAATCATACTGATTCTGATCCTCCTTTTCCGTATTCAAATACATTATCTAATATTGATTCAATGCAGTATAGTGTTTGGAATCATCAGTTTTCACCAAGCGGGGCAGGTTCATGTGGTTTTTATGGCTGTTCTTTCAACAATGTGGATTTTCCAAATAATAGTTCTCCTCGCTTTTTATCGGCACCTATTTATGATTTTCAGATTCAAAAGCCTGTTGAGTTTAACCCGGGACCTTTTGACCCTGATCATGACAGTATAGTGGTAAGTATAGCCGATACATTAAAGGAAACAAATAGTTTGGTCGTTGGATTATCTGGTAGCCCTTTAGGATTCTATTATCCGTCTTTTGTAAAAACAGATTCATTGGGTAATACATTTTCTGAACTATTTACTTGGCATCTCTTATATGCGCCCTTGCCCGGGCAAACAGGGGCCAACCCTTTAAGATATACACCGCAAAATCCTTTTAATACTGATTATACTTGGCAGCTTCATCCAAATACCGGAAAAACTACCTTCACTGCTAAAAGTATAATGGAGCCAGCGTTGTTTTACACTGCGAAGGATTATAGAAATAATGTGTTTGTAAGCGAAAGTTATT
>CAIQUX010000326.1 GCA_903875055.1 uncultured Bacteroidota bacterium | reverse complement strand
TGCAAAATAGATAAGATCGAATCCCAACCATCGATTGAATTACTTGACTTCACCGGCACACCGATTACTGGCAAAGGTGTGATACTCGCAATCATTCCGGGCAAATGCGCGGCACCACCTGCACCTGCTATGATCACTTTGATACCGCGACTGTGCGCTTTGCTTGCATAATCCATCATACGTTTTGGTGTACGATGAGCCGACACGATGGTGCATTCGTGTTCTATCCCCTGTAAAGAAAGGAAATCGGATGCGTCTTTCATCACATTCCAATCACTGTCGCTGCCCATCACTATGCCGACTACAGGCTTTTTACTATCAAGGTTTGTTTTACCCATTGTGCTATTTTTTTTGCTTCTTCTAAAGAATCGTTTGTAACAGTTACATGCCCCATTTTTCGAAATGGCCTTGTTTGCTTTTTTCCATAAATATGTATATGTACACCTGCTTGTGCCATACATTCTTCGATATTCTCATAAAACACATTTCCAGAATATCCTTCTGCACCAAGCAGATTCACCATGACAGAAGGAATGTTTACTTTCGTACTACCTAATGGCAGATTCAGTATTCCCCTAAGATGCTGTTCATACTGCGAAGTCTCACTGCTTTCGATGGTTTGATGTCCGCTATTGTGTGGTCGTGGTGCTATTTCATTGATAAAAATATTATTCTTTCTATCAATAAAAAATTCAACTGCCAGCAGACCACAGATATTCAACTTTTCAATCAGTTCAGATGCTATTTCTTTGGCTTTAGACAATAACGCTTCATCAATTGCCACCGGATACAACAAGAGGTCAAGCATATTGGCTCCTTCTACGAAATCCATAGCCACAGCGTCATAGCAAGCGACTTGTCCCTGCATATTCCGTGATGCGATGATCGCAATTTCCATTTTCAGATCGACTTTATCCTCAACCAGACAAGGTACATTCAATAAACGCTCGGTATCAGCCACAACGTTCACAATCTGCACCCCTCTTCCATCATAACCATCCTTTCGGCTTTTCTGAACAAATGGCAGGGCAATATCACCTTGCTCCAAACCCGTCATCACATCATCTCTATTTTCAAAAAACATGAAGTCGGATGTAGGAAGATCATTGGCTTTAAAAAACATCTTTTGTAATCCCTTATCATTGATAATCTCCAAGGCATGCGGATCGGGATGAACAGTAACTCCTTGCTTCTTTAATTCTTGCAAAGCCATTACATTCACATGTTCGATTTCGATAGTCACCACGTCACAATCCTTTCCGAAATTAAACACCGTATTATAATCCATCAGACTTCCAACCTGAAACTCATTGCAAGCGAGCCGGGCAGGTGCCTCTTTATCGGGATCAAGCACTTTTGTGTAAATATCCCAGGTACGGGTTGTTTGCAACAGCATCTTTCCAAGCTGCCCTCCACCTAGTATCCCTATTTTTTTTTGTGTCGAAAAGAAACTTGTATTCATAAATGTTCGGGCAAAGATAATTGCGGAATTCGACAATCATACCATTCCAGACAGATTGACCTTATTCATTACGTCCGAGTTAACAAGTAATTTCTGCCAGGGTTGAATTAAATAAGAATGCCTTAATTTTGCTTCCCTATCTCATGAAATATATTATTCCCTTTAGTTTGCTTATTATATTGGTCGCTTGCCATAACACCGAGAAACCACTTACACCTGATAAAAATAGCACAGCAAAATCGTCAGATTCATCATCTAAAGACAGCTCATCAGTTCGTCATTATTCTGACGCCATTTGGACTTACAAATTCGATTCGACGATACAGGATTACAAACCTTTCAAAAATCGCGCTGTTCTTAGGGACACCTTGACTGCTCAAATGATTTGCTCGATCTTGAATCATACATGGCCGGATATTCAGGTACTTGTCCTTAAGACCTCCTACGATACCCTTTTTCTATCCATTCCCCAAAGCAATTATCTGACTCAACAAATGGGCACAACCGGCGCTATGGAATACATGGTAACAGCCACGTATTCCTTTACAGAACTGAATGGAATAAAGTATGTCTCCTTTGATTTTGACGAAGGTGATCATGCTGTTCCGGGTGTGTATGACAGGACATCCTGGGATTTAAAATTACAATAGCACCGAACATCGCTAAAAAAAACAGG
>CAIQUX010000325.1 GCA_903875055.1 uncultured Bacteroidota bacterium | reverse complement strand
GTACATCTTGTTTCCTTCTTTTACATTGAACGCTGCATAGAACGGCGTGAAATTGCTCAAAGGTCCGTTGCAACGATGAATGCCCGGAGAATGAGGATCGGTCACCAAACGGGTAGCCGCTTCTTCGTCGCGGATATTGGCACGCCAAACCTGAGCCCAGCTCATGAAGAAACGTTGGTCGGGTGTCAGGTTGTCGATCTTGTCGTTCGACTGACCTTGTTTCGTTTTCTTGAACGCATCGTAGGCAATGGTTACACCACCAAGATCAGCCAGGTTTTCACCGAGGGTCAGGGCGCCGTTCACATGTTTGTTGTCGAGTATCGTGTAGCCATCATATTGATCTTTCACCATGTTGGTTTTGGCATCAAAACGATCTTTATCTTCCTTGCTCCACCAGTTTTTCAGATTTCCATCAGCGGCATACTGACAACCCTGATCATCGAAACCGTGTGTCATTTCATGACCGATCACACCACCGATAGCGCCATAGATAACGGCATCGTCGGCATTCTTTTCAAAGAAAGGATATTGTAAGATACCTGCAGGGAATACGATTTCGTTGAAGGCAGGATTGTAATAGGCATTCACAGTTGGCGGTGTCATACCCCATTCGGTTTTGTCGACAGGTTTGCCCAGTTTGCTGATCATGAATTTGTATTCAAACACGCTGGAAGCCATAATGTTCTTGGCATACGAATCGCGTGTGATTTCCAATCCACTGTAATCTTTCCATTTGTCGGGATAACCGATTTTCTTGATGAAAGCATGCAGTTTATCTTTCGCTTTTGATTTCGTGCTGTCGCTCATCCAGTCAAGATTATTGATTCGGTTTTCATACGCAGCTTGCAGATTATTCACCAGTTCGAGCATACGTTTTTTAGCATCGGCTGTAAAGTATTTATCGGTATACATCTTGCCTAACTGATCGCCTACTGAACCGTCAACTACTTGTAATACTCTTTTCCAGCGAGGCTTTTGCTCCTGTTGTCCGCGCATCACTTTGCCATAGAAATTGAAATGTTCCTGATCAAAGTTATGACTCATATAACCGGACATTGAGCTGACCAAATGCCATTTTAGATAGGTTTTCCAATCGTCGATCGGTGTTGATTTCAACATGCCTGAAAGGGCCACGAAGAACTCAGGAGTTCCAACTAGAATCGTATCCTGATTTGAGATCATCATCTTGGTCAGCATGTCTTTCCAGTCGATACCAGGCGTCTTGACATTCAGGGCAGCGATTGAAAATTTATTATACGTTTTGTATGGATCACGCATGGTTACACGATCCATACTGGCTTTTGCCATCGCCGTTTCCATGGCCATGATGGTAGCGGCATGTTTGTTTGCATCAGCAGCAGCTTCACCACTCAAAGTCAGCATCGTAGCAATATGCGGAACATATTTTTCACGGATACCTGTTTCGCGTGGATCAGGTTTAAGGTAATAATCTCTGTCAGGTAAGCCAAGACCACCTTGAAAAAGGCTACACACATTTTTTGTCACTTCCTTATCATCCGGTCCGACACCGAAGTTGAACAAAGGATTCATATCCAATGTCGCTTCACGGGCAATCTCATCAAGTAATGATTTTGTATCGGTGATAGCGTTGATTTTATTCAGTTCAGACTGGATGGCGTTGATACCGGCTTTTTCGATAGCCACCGTATCCATACCTGAGGCAAAGCAATCGCCGACCATCTGTTCAGGACTTCCTTTCGTGGCGCCTTTTTTAGCTGCGGCTTCTTCAAGTAGACCTTTCAATGCCTTTTTATTAAAATCTTCCAGCAGGTTAAAGCTGCCCCAACGGGTTTCTGATGCTGGAATCGGCGTTGTCTTCAACCATGCACCATTGGCATAAGAGTAAAAATCGTCGGCCGGGTTTACGGTCGTATCGATATTGGAGGGATCAAGAAATTTCTTGCCCGCTGGTAATGAACTGGCTTCACCGGATTGGCTGCCATCCATCTTTTCCTGACACGAAGTGAGGGAAATCGTGGCTATTGAAGCCAGATAGAATACATGTCTGAGTTTCATTGAATTTTAAAATTTCGCCAAATGTAAGTCAAGGTGATAATGCTTGTTGTTAATTATTTGATGAACGGCAAAGGCGGGAAGCCGGAAGATTTGAATGATTTGTCTATATCGACTCGAGATGTATCATTCGCTTCGATCATATATAAAGTCAGTAAGATATGACCCAACCACAACTAGATATCATTTATTGAACCCTCAAAGCCTCTACATTCTTAGCTTCCGAGAAAGGCCTGGTGTTAAAAATCATATAATTTAAAGATTGAAGTACGGAAAGCGTTTTTTTTTTCTACTTTTGGAGGCTGATGAATAACGACCAGTTTATATCCACAAAAGTAAAGAAGGGGAAAGCGACCTATGCCTATTCGATTATAGGTGTGGCCTTGGTGCTTTTTCTGTTGGGCTCATTGGGCTGGCTGGTCATCAACGCGGGTCAATTGTCGAAGGCCTTCAAGGAAAATATCGAGATATCGGTGATATTGAACGACAATACCAAGGATGAGTTGGGTGAAAAACTCAAGAACATCATTGATCAGCAGCCGTTTACCAAATCATCTCAATATGTCACCAAGGATAAGGCGGCCGAGCAGTTCAAGAAGGATTTCGGTGAAGATTTTCTACAGGTGCTGGATTATAACCCTTTGTATACATCGGTGAATTTTCATCTGCATTCGGCGTATATGAATACCGACAGTCTGATTAAAATCGAGAAATTCATCAAGCAGAGCAATATCGTCCGTGAGGTGTTCTATCAGAAGAATCTGGTGGATATCATGAACAACAATGTGCGTCGGATAGGAATTGTGATATTAGTGATTTCCTTGTTTTTGATATTTTCAGTCATCATTCTGATCGATAATACGATTCGTCTGGCGATGTATAGCAACCGTTTCCTGATTAAGACCATGCAAATGGTGGGAGCCACCCGATGGTTCATTGCAAAGCCTTTTAATATCCGCGGTGTGTGGAATGGAGTCATCAGTGCCTTACTCGCGATAGCGGGTATACTTTGTCTCAAACTTTTTGCCGAAAAGTGGCTTCCGGAAATTAGGACACTGGCCAGCACAGAGTGGATGCTGATCCTTTGCTTTTCGATATTGGCACTTGGCATTGTGATTTCGTTGCTGAGCACGCATCGGTCGGTAATCAAATATTTACGAACCCAATTGGATGATCTTTACTAAATAAAATTAACATAGTATGTCTACACAAAAAACTTCAGACCCAAAAGTTGCTGCAACCACGCCTGTTAAACCTGCAGAGTCAGTAAGAACGAGCAGTAATACATTAAAAAACAAGAGCTTTCAGGGGCTGCCATTTCTGTTTGATAAGCAGAATTATATGTGGATGGCCATCGGTTTGGTGGTGATTATTGCCGGATATGCGATGATGTCTGGCGGACGAAGTGCCGATCCGAACGTTTTTGATGGCGAAGGCCTTTATAGTTTCAGACGGATCACTTTGGCGCCTATAATGATTATTGTCGGCTTAGCTATCGAAGGTTATGCCATCATGAAGAAACCTTCGGCGAACGGTTAATCGTTGATCCTAAAATTTACGCATGACTACTATTCAGGCTATTATCATAGCTATCGTTGAAGGTATTACCGAATTTTTACCGATTTCATCAACAGGCCACATGGTCATTACCAGTGCAGTAATGCATATTGCCGATGACGCCTTTACCAAATATTTTGAAGTCTGCATTCAGCTGGGCGCCATCCTTTCCGTGTTGGTTTTATATTTCAAAAAATTCATCGATTTCAGACATCCGTCGTTTTATCTTAAACTCATCATCGCTGTCATTCCTTCACTGATTATGGGGAAGTTATTGAACGATTTTATTGATGATAATTTAGGTAAGCCCATAGTCATCGCCATCGTGATGATCAGTGGTGGAATCTTGCTCTTGTTTGTCGATAATTGGTTCCGTAAACCTCAGATACATACCACCGACGAAATCGATCATAAACTTTCGTTTAAAATCGGATTGTTTCAATGTTTGGCAATTATTTTCCCTGGTTTAAGTCGAAGTGCAGCTACTATCATTGGTGGGATGAGTCAAAAGATTTCGCGACAAGCCGCTGCGGAATTTTCTTTTTTCCTGGCTGTGCCAACCATGTTTGCAGCCACAGGTTATAAATCCCTGAAATATATTAAGGAGCACGGTATGTTCACGTCTGATCAGTTAGTTACTATTGGAATCGGCAACCTGGTAGCTTTTTTGGTTGCTTTGCTCGCGATTAAGCTGTTTATAAGTTATGTAAAGGAAAAAGGATTCCGCTTATTTGGAGTATACAGAATCATTTTAGGTATTATTGTTCTGATCCTACTTCAGAAGGGATGGATCGGGTAATTGTTATCCATTTATTTAGTGTCCTGAATCAATCATGCGATTGTATATGAACATAATGTAAGGGCTTCAAGCATACACACTTTTCCCTATCTTCGCAGCCTTAAGAAGTTATCAATGACAAGTAAATTCATAGCGATTGAAGGATTGGACGGCGCCGGAAAATCAACGCAGATAAAATTACTGATCGACTATTTTGCCCAATCAGGCATCAAGACGAAATTCGTTCATTTCCCTCGAAGCGGCGAAGGTGTTTTTGGCGCCTTGATCTCTAAATTTCTTCGTGGTGAATTTGGTGATGTGAAGAGTGTTCATCCACAATTGGTGGCCTTGCTTTTTGCTGAAGACCGAAAGGATTTTGCAAGCACTATTGATCAATGGCTTGCAGATGGTTATATGGTGCTGGTCGACCGGTATGTACTTTCCAATATCGCTTTTCAATGCGCCAAGACAGTGGATGTGGCAGAAAAAGATGCCTTGAGGGAATGGATTTATATGTTCGAATATGAGTACAATAAAATTCCAAAACCTGATTTGTCAATCTATCTCGATGTGCCTTTTTCATTCACACATCAATCGCTGAATGAAAGACGTGATGGCGACGAAAGGGCCTATCTGAATGGCAAGGACGATATACATGAAAAAGATATTGCCTTGCAGATGGCTGTGAAGGCTGAGTATGAAAAGATTGTTCTGGCAGAGAAAGATATTACGCCAATCATTTGTTTTCATTCAGAAAATCAAATGAAATCAATTGAAGAAATTCATGCTGAAATCATTTCGCGTATATAAAATTTAAGCGACGCTTTTATACTTAATAGAGGGATTTGTTTCTTCGCAATTAATATACAACTTATTCTAAACCTATGAATTTACTTAAACACGAAACGTCACCTTATCTGCTACAGCATGCAGGCAATCCTGTTCATTGGATGCCCTGGAGCAAGGAAGCTTTTGTGAAAGCCGCAGAAGAAAATAAACCGGTATTGGTCAGTATAGGGTACTCGTCTTGTCATTGGTGTCATGTGATGGAACATGAAAGTTTTGAAGACCAGGAAACAGCCGATATGATGAACCGGTTATTCATCAATATCAAGGTTGATCGTGAAGAATATCCTGATGTCGATCATATGTATATGGATGCAGTGCAAGCCATGACTGGTAGTGGTGGCTGGCCTTTGAACGTATTTTTGACACCCGATAAAAAACCATTTTATGGGGGCACCTATTTTCCTCCGGTACGTTTACATGGTCGTGCATCATGGAAGGAAGTATTGATGAATGTATCGCAATATTTTACGCAAAACAGGGATGAGGTTGAAATGCAATCATCCAAATTGACTGAACATCTCAAGCAGAGTTCGCGAATTGGAAGCCCGCAAAATTCTGAAACATCTTTTGAAGAGGCAGACGTCATTTGTGCGGCTATGAAAAATAAGATACTAGCAAATGCTGATAAAGAGCACGGGGGTTTTGGTAGTGCACCGAAATTTCCGGCAACTTTCAGTATTAAGTATTTACTGAATCATTATGTGCTGGAAGGTGATGAGGCTTCATTGAAGCAAGCTTTGCTATCGCTCGATAAAATGATGATGGGAGGTATTTATGATCAGATTGGCGGAGGTTTTGCACGTTATAGTACAGATAAATATTGGATAGCACCCCACTTTGAAAAGATGTTGTACGATAATGCGTTACTGATTGAAGTTTATTCGATTGCATATACAATCACAAAAAATGAATCATACAGACAAGTCATTGATGAAACGATAGAATGGCTTAAAAGAGAAATGACAAGTGAAGAATCCGGTTTTTATTCAGCCCAGGATGCAGATAGTGAGGGAGAAGAAGGAAAGTATTATACATGGAGTGCAGCTGAGTTGAAAGACATTTTGAAGAAAGATTTCGAATGGTTCTCTGCTTTTTATCATGTCAGCGAAAAGGGTAATTGGGAGCATACGAATATTTTGTATACCACTTTTGAAAGCCAATCAGCTATTCCCGAATATCAGCGAAAGAAATTGAAGGATATACACAGGCAGTTATTTGATTACAGGAATCTTCGAATAAAACCAATGACCGATGACAAGATGCTGTTAGGCTGGAACGCATTGATGAATAAGGCTTTAGTGCAGGCTTACTTGTCAACGGAACGACCAGATTATCTGATTCTTGCAGAGAAAAATATGGCCTTCCTACTGAAGCGATATAACAGTAACACTCATTTTTATTATCATACGTTCAAACAAAATGAAGCTAAAATTCCTGCTTATGCGGATGATTTAGCGTACTTGGCTGATGCATTGATATGTATAGGAAACGCAACAGCAGAAACTACCTATCTGTTGAAGGCAAAAGAGATTGCGGATTATATGAACAGTTTTTTTTTAAGTGAGGAAAGTATCTTGTTTCAATTTGCAAATACGCATTTTGTTCAGGTGGAAATTAACAAACAAGAAATTTATGATGGTGCCACCCCTTCTCCGAATTCAGTCATGTGCAGGGTTATGAACCAATTGTCATACGTCTTTCAGGATGATAGTTATCGAACAAAAAGCCACAATATGCTTTCGCATTTGTCTGGAGTTTTTCAAAAATATCCTGAATCATTTGGCCTTTGGTGTACTGAGTTTCAAAATCAGTCTCAACCGTTCAAAGAAGTTATCATTATTGGAAATGATGCGATGAAATATTATCTGGCATTGCATACTAAAAAGTATCATCCCGCCGTTATCTACATCAATACTCACAAAGAAGAGGACTTGATCGCGAGTCTAATGGGGAAATATCGGGATAGGGAGACCCTGATCAATATCTGTAATGAATTTAATTGTTTGCAACCATTGAGGGACGTAAACATGGCTTTCACCGAAATTTAGAACCAGAGGTTTTGATTTTCGAAATAAATAGTCTTGATTTGACCATCGAAGTATTAGGATTGATAAACATATATCTGTTATGATATATTATTATCATTTCCAAATTAAAGATGAAATAAAATAATTTTGAGAGATTTTATGCAAGATTTAAAATATCATATATATATTGTGCAGGTATTTGAATTAACATAATTAATTAATACATTTGCCTTCTTGTATAAAATAATAAACGGATTATGATGAAACAATTTTCGTTAAGAATATTAGCATTAGGACTCATTGTCACAGCTTGGGGTTGCGGCGGAGGTGGAGGACCTCAGGGTCAGTTAGTTGGTACCACCAATAAAGTGAATAACCCTAATACACCTTCTCCTGTTGGTATGACATGGGTGCCTTCTGGTGTAATGCACATGGGGTCCAGCGATCAAGACCTCAGGAACGCAAACGATGTAAAAAACCGTACCGTTCAAATGGTAGGATTTTTCATGGACGCGACAGAAATTTCAAATTCTGAGTATCGTCAATTTGTAGACTGGGTAAGGGATTCAACAGCACATACGGTGTTGGGTGATTTGAAAGATAACGATGACGGATCCCAATCGGTAGACTGGAAGAAGAAGATTAAATGGGCCGCAGAGGAAACGCAAGATGCCTTGGCAGCCTATTACATTCCTGCTTCAGAAAGTATCTGGGGTAAAAAAGAGTTTGACAACCAGAAGCTTGTTTATTCGTATGAAACATTTGATTACGATCAGATGGCCAGAAGTTATAAGCAAGGTCAAGCTCAGGCAAGAACTACTTTTCTTACGAAGTATAACCCTATCATCTATCCAGATACCACAGTGTGGATGAAAATGTTCTCATACTCTTATAACGAGCCTATTTCTCATCAGTATTTTTGGTTTCCTTCATTCAATCAGTATCCTGTAGTAGGTGTGACATGGTATCAAGCCAACGCGTTCTCTCATTGGCGCACGAAGTATTGGAGAGCTTACAGAGATTCTAAAAAACAATTTTTAGAAGGGGAGTTCCGTTTACCAAGTGAAGAACAATGGGAGTGGGCAGCACGAGGAGGTCGAACACAATCGCCTTATCCTTGGGGAGGACCTTATGTCGTGAACAAGAAAGGATGTTATCTGGCTAATTTCAAGCCTAATCGTGGTAACTATAGTGCAGATGGTGGATTGTATACTGTCCCGGTGAATGCCTATCACCCAAATGACTACGGTTTGTATAATATGAGCGGAAATGTTTCTGAGTGGACTAATTCTCCATATCAGGCTAATACATATGACAACATCGCTGACATGTCTCCGGAAATCAGGTTGCGTTTGAAGGATTCTGATCCAACTTGGTGGAAACGAAAGGTTATCCGTGGGGGAAGTTGGAAGGATGTAGTGAGCGCAATACAAGTTAGTGCTAGAGATTATGAATTCGCTGACACCGCCAAAGCATTTATCGGATTCAGGAATATTGTACAATATTTGCAACCTGCATTAACAAACCGCCGACCAAGAAAATAATAAATACTATTAATATAAAAATCAATATACAAAAGACATGAGATCAATAGGATTGTTTTTCGAAACTAAAACTGGTAAATACATAAAGAACTTAATCATCGGTTTGGGGGCTTCAGTGGTGCTCATAGGAGCTCTTGCCAAGTTGCAACACTGGTCTTGGGCAGGTCCAGCCTTGATTGTCGGTATGAGTACAGAAGCTTTCATCTTTGCCATTTTAGGTATACTCCCTCCCCACAGAGATTACTACTGGGAAAAATATTATCCTGGATTAGATGAGAATCCACATGTTGAGGCCTATAAAAAAGGAATTAAGTTTCAACCGACACCTGTTGGCGGAATCGGCGGAGGCGCAGGGTCTTCAGCCACAGCACAAATGGATAAGATGTTGGAAGAAGCTAATATGAATCCAGCAAACCTGAAGAAATTAAGCGACAACTTTACCAAATTCGGAGAAACTGTCAATCAAATCAAAGATATATCACATGTAACTTCTGCAACCAACGATTATGCAGCAAAAGCTAAAGAAGCTACTTCTGCATTAGGACAAATGAAAGATACATTTTTAGGGGCGTCTGCAACGTTGGCTTCATTCAATAATGCAGCTGATGAAACTTCTAAGTTTCATAATCAGGTTACAACATTAACCAAGAACCTTGGTTCTTTGAATCAGATTTATGAAGTGGAGTTGCAGGATGCAAATAACCACTTGAAGGCTATGAATAAATTCTACAGTAATCTTGTCAACGCTTCAGAGGCAATGCAAAACAGTGCTGACGATGCCAATAAGGCTAAAGAACAAATCGGTCTACTGGCTAAGAACCTAGGTACTTTGAATCAGGTCTATGGTAATATGCTCAGTGCAATGCAAGGACGCTAGAAAAGATTGGAAAAGAGAAAAAAAAATTATTAAAAGAAAATATTCATAAAGAATGTCTTTACCTAAAGAACCCCGGCAGTTAATGATTAACCTCATGTATTTGGTGTTAACTGCCTTGTTAGCAATGAATGTGTCGAGTGAAATTTTAAATGCCTTTAAAATTGTAGATAAAAGCATTAATGAGTCCAGTAAAAACATCGCCAATAGAAGTTCTCAAACCATTGAGAATTTTAAGATTGCTTTGGAAGATAAGAAAATAATTGCAGATCCAGTTAAATTTAATAAAGTCAAAACCTTTATGACTTATGCGCAACAGGCAATTGATAAGCGTACAGAAGTCGAGAAACAGTTGTTGGATTATAAAGACATGATTATTAAGCGGGCAGGAGGAGTGGACCCTGAAACGAATGATATCCTTCGACGCGATGATTTGGATGCAGCTACCTCAGTTATGATTGAACACGATAAGAAGGGGCCTGAAATGCTGTCAAAATTACAACAATTCAAAACTGCTATTGCTGCCCTCGTACCATTAACTGAGGAAGATTTAACTCAGCCGACAAAAAATGAAGCAATGGAAAAATCTTTGCCTCTCAATTTTGATGTACTTCCAAGTGAAGAAAATAAAACGAATGATTGGAGTTATGGCAACTTCCATATGGTGCCAGCAGTAGGAGCTATTACGATCATTGATAAATATATCAATGACGTGAAGAATTCTGAATCTGTGGTCATGGATAAACTTTGGGAGCGTGCATTTGGTGAAAGACGCCGACAAGAACAGATATTTACTAAATATGATGTATTAGTTTCTTCTTCAAGCAGTTACTTGTTGCCTGGTGAAAAATATACTGCATCTATAATGTTAGGTGCTTATAATGATAAAGCTCAAAACCTTGTAATCAATGTAAATGGTCGTGCCTTACCAGTGGTGAATGGAGTGGCTACTTATAGTGCTGTGGCTGCAGGAAAAGGAGAACAAACGATTAATGTTTCAGCTTCCTATACAGATCCCAATGACAATGTGAATAAATCAATTCCATCTAAACCATTCAAATATTACGTTGGCGAAGCGCAAGCAACTATTTCACTGGATAAAATGAATGTGTTCTACATTGGAGTTGATAATCCAATCACGTTCTCTGCATCAGGAATTCCAGCGGGTAATCTGAATTATACAGCAGAAAATTGTACCCTGACAAAAGCTGATGGAGTTAACAAATATTTGGTTACTGTAGCAACGGGTACTGCAGGAAAGAAGGCTATTATCAAACTTGCAGGTAAATTGGGAGATGGAACAACAAAGGACTTTGGATCATACGAATACAGAATCAAAAATATTCCGGATCCTTATCCTCAAATTGCGAACAAGCGAGGAGGTGGTATTGCGGCTAGTGAGTTAAGAGTTCAAGAGGCAATTTTTGCTAAATTAGATAATTTTGATTTTGAAGCAAAATTTACCGTAGTTTCGTTCGATGTAACATACCAAAAAAAGCGTTCTACTGAACTTGAAATATATTCGTCTGGGACACAATATCTAACTGGTCCGAGCGCGTTGAAGTCAATTGATGAGGTATTGCAAAAGGCAAGGATAGGTGATAGAATTTATTTTGAAAATATTAAAGCAGTTGGACCTGATAAAAGAGTCAGGTCGATTGGCTCAGTGAATTTTACGATTAACAACTAACAATAAAACACAAACTTCTACATTATGGGAGTATTCAATAAAACTAGATTGATTTTCACCGGCATCCTGATTACTGCTGGTGCGGCAATTGCACAACCAGGCGGACAGTCTGCGATTGGTGTTGGTGATCCTAACACAAACAGTGCCGGAGGGTATGTTAACAATTCATGGAAACCATCCTTGCGAAAAGATGGGGCTGTGGATATTGTTGAGCATAATAATTATTTGACACCTTGGCAACCTATCCGTGAAGCTGATGTTCTTTGGAAAAAGAGAGTATGGATGGAAATTGATACGCGACAAAAGCAGAACTTCGCTTTCAGGTATGCAGGCGATGAAGAAAGCGGAGGCGGTATGTATATAGAGATACTGATAGATGCGATTAAGAATGGTAAGGTGACAGCGTTTAGCGATGACCGATTTAGTGTTCAAATGGACGCAAATGATGTATTGAAATTGTTATCTCCTCCTCCTGATACTACATATAGGGAGCGAGTTGACGGAACAACGGAAATGATTGTTGTAAAGAAAGATTGGAATCCGGAAACTATTACTAAATATAGGCTTAAAGAGGACGTAATCTTTGATAAGAATGTAGGAAGAATGGTTCATAGGATAATTGGAATAGCTCCTTATAAGGATATCCTCAATGAAGATAATACCTATCGTGGATCAACTAGATTGTTTTGGTTGCATTATGAGGATATTAGGCCTATTAATGTGAAATACGAAGTATATAATCCAGAGAATGATGTCTTTAGGATGACTTGGGATGACTTTTTCGAGAAGCGTCATTTCTCTTCCTACGTTTTGAAATCGACATTTGATAACATTTTGCAAGAAGATATCAGTAACAGTAAGAAAGGTATTGATAAAATGTATGAATCTGAGGATATTAAAGATAAAATATTCAATAAGGAACATGATTTGTGGGTGTACTAATTCATAATCTGTTAGGATATTGTATAAAAAAACCATCAATTCATTGATGGTTTTTTTATTTTTTCAATAGTACTTTATCTAATCTAATTTAATCAATAAAGATCACTCTTTTTAATCCCCCATTTATGAAACAAGTGAGTAAATGAAACTCGCAATACACCCATGCCATACTTGGCGCTTCGTCTGAAATTAATGCTTGACGCATCCTCGAAATATTTAGTCGGGCAAGTAATCTCTGCAATTTCATAATTCTTCATAAAAACCTGAGAGAGCATTTCATTATCAAAAACAAAATCATCATTGTTATTCATGTATTTGATAGATTGCAGGACTTCTTTTGAAAAAGCTCTATAACCAGTATGATATTCACTTAGTTTTTGTCCAATAAGGATATTTTCAGTCAGAGTAAGTAAGCGATTAAATACATATTTGTAGTATGGCATGCCACCTCGTAAAGCGCCCTTGCCCAAAATTCGTGATCCTAATACCACTTGATACAACTCATTTGCAATGATACTACACATGGCCGGAATCAGTAATGGGGTATATTGGTAATCCGGGTGAAGCATGACTACGATGTCAGCATCCAACTCAAGAGCTTTGTTATAGCAACTTTTTTGATTGCCACCATATCCTTTGTTTCTGTCGTGTTGAATGATATGTTTGATGCCTAATTGTCGGGCTACTTCGATAGTATTGTCCTTACTGACATCATCAACAAGAACAACATCATCTACTAAGTCGAAGGGTATTTCTTTATAGGTTCTCTCCAGAGTCTTTGCTGCATTATATGCAGGAAGTACAATAACTATTTTTTTATTATTTAACATTTGATGTGCAATATAAAATAACTTTATGAATTCTCTAAGGTGATATTGAAAATTTTGGCCCTAAATTCATAAGATTGGAGGTTGCGTGGGCTACGATTCTTTCCTCCTCGTCATATATATAACACTCAACATTACCAATTCTCTTGCCACTTCTTATTACTCTAGCTTTTATTAAGAGGTTAATTCCTACGGGGGCACTGAATAAATAGTTGATATTAAGGCTCACAGTGGTGTAAAATGTATCATGACCAAGGCTATATAAACTCAGACCGCATAATTCATCAGATATCATAGCAATCATACCGCCATGAATCTGTTTTGAAGAATTCGTCATATCATCTCTAATAATAATTGATGCTTCAATATAGCCTGGTTCTACCAACAGTAACTTATAATTAAGCCATTTGCCAGCTTCTGAGATTGATTGGGTACAATATTGGCCTTCAATGGCCTTCAAATTCTTATAATTGTTATTTTGCATATCGAATGGCAAAAATAGAAACTTAGCATCTATGATTCACATTAACTTTTATCTTATCAATAAATCAGATTTGCTGATTAACTACGAGACTGAGTGTTTGTGTGATATTGGTTTCAGGCTATTATGTATCATCAGCAAATGAAAATTCAAAATCTTCAAGTGTGCCTGCACTCGCTCCTAAATATGATGCCCTAACCAACTGACAATATGCGGGTTTGAGACACAGTTTGATTAATCACTGCCTCGAGAGAACCGCTGGGTCAAAGTCTTACAACTCATACCTTGGGATAAAATTGTTCGCTTATAGAATCAGCAGTTCAAATCTGCAGTAGGCAGATCTGTCTTACCTGGTGGGATCGTATGGGGCGCTGTTATCATACTTGTGATTGATGAAAAATGGACTCTATTCCTAAGACACATCAAGGATTTGTAATGATATTTTAACGGCGTCTTATTGGAGAAGCACCTTGTGTCGGGTTTGACTGCCGGGGTGCTTGTTGTTGTGAAGGTTGTTGTTGTTGAATTTGTTGTTGTCTGGGAGGTTGTACCCGGGGAGTCATGTTTTGTTGCTGACGCTGAATGGGGGCTGGTTGATTTTGTTCCCAAGTATTCCGATGGTAATCAACTGCCTTATTCATCTTGTCAAATTCATAGGCAGGCTCATGTGGTTCTTGTCTTGGGGTAGAGACTGGTTTCAGTTCCTGAGTAGGTATTTTTACTGCGGGCTGCTTGACTGGTTGAAGTACGGCATCAGGTATTCCTTTTTCAGACTTCTCAATATTCAATTTTTCAGACGAGTTAGTTTTCAACGATGGATATTTTCTTGCATTGTTTTGGAGATACTGATCCTTATCCGTCGGAGTAATAGGCCGGCCGTTCTGTTGTTTTTGCATGTCTATGTTTAATTGCCCTACCTCCTTAATAGTTTCCAGCCTTTTCGTATGATTTGCAATGAAATCAGAAGGTAGAGAGTTTTGATTGTCCTTTATCCACCGATGTACAATACCAGAATTGGAACCCGGTGAAATGCGCGGACCGTAATAATGATTGATATACGTGTTGCATAAATGCGGAAAATGCTTCCAATGATGAGGATGATAGAAATACCATGATGTGAAATAAAAAGATGGGTAACCAATAAAAACCATTTGGCCGAATCGGTCATAATAAAATCCACAATCGAACCAATAAGGATATGGATACCAATAGTGGTATGGATACCATACAGGATAACCGAACCAATAAGGAAACGGATAGCACCTGTAATTGGATATATAATTATCTTCAGGAACTGTATTGATATCTTCATCAGAATAACCGTTTTCTTTTGCATATTCGCCAGCAGCATTTTTTAGGTCACTCGCCGATTCAGGGTCGTTTTGAATATCTGATTTCCAAGAGGCTGCATCAATCGCATTCTGTCGTGTGATGGCTAAATTTATTGAATCAGCCCTATGTAAAATTCCTTGAGGATCACGACGATAATGATCACCGGCACGAACTGCAAGGTTAAGATGTTCATTGAGTAGCGTGATGATTTCAGGATATTGTATCAACTCACGCAAGGCGCCTTGGGTTGTGATTGAATAATCTGATATAATGTCTTCAAAACTGTTATTTGTTTTTGTCTGCAGATTATCAATAGTTCTCAATAAATCGTAATGCTTAGTTCCATAGATTATGCTCTTCTCAAGAATTTCTTCCGGATATTTTTCTAATATAATCGTAATCTCTTCCTTACTTTTTTTATTTTCATTAGCCAATTGGTGAATCAGACCTGGATATCGGCTGAGATTCCAGTAATCTTCCTGTTCCTCTTTATTGAAGTTGCTTATGAGCTCAGTGAACTCAACACTCGATATTTTTTGAAGACTAGCAATGTTGACAATCGTTGCAGGATACATGCATACTTCAAATATATCTCTTCGGACAGAGTCTGGATACATTACAAGTGCGTTCACGGCCGCAGAGTCCTCGGCACTCAAATGCTTAGTTGGTTGTGCATAAAGGCTAACGGTTGTGAGTGCTGTGATTACCAATGCAATCAAGCTACCGAAATAAATGACTGCAATACGATGCGATTTGTTACTTGGAGAATGATTCATATAGCAAAGGAAGCCCTTAATTTGCTCATTAAACATATTACATGTCAGTCAAGTTCATGATTGAGGTCATGCCATGAACAGGCAAATATTTTGTGAGGCCTTTTGAATTTACGTTGTGTGAATTCGCTAAAACAAATTTATCAGATTAAAATGGATTCGGAGCTGTTCAACATTCCGGAAAAAAAGTATGGTCTGCCTATGGATGGACAGAGAAGATGAAATTATTGATGTTAACTTCCATCACTGGCAAATCGAGGAGATCAACATTCCCATCACCATTTATGTCAGTAGCATAATAACCGAAGACAAAATTATTGATATCCGCTTCCATTGGCGTTTCATCCAACAAATCAATATTCTCATCAAAGTTCAGGTCTCCGACATAAATCGCCCAAATACCCGTTTCCACTTCTATCTGATTATCACCAAAGGCCTGTCCCGCTGCTATTGTGAAATCATAAGTTACGTTCGTGGTATTGAACAGTATCGGGTTTGCGCTCCATGTTTGCATTCCATTCCTATGTTTTATGACAATATAACAAGGTGGCGCAATGTTGCCGAAGACGATAGAAGATGTGCCATCTGTATGCAAAATACCTATCCGGCTATCAAGAACAGCATAAGGAAAAGCAGCTTCATGCAATTCTACTGTGATGCTATCTGTGATGGAGGCATCTAATGACTCGTCCTCATTTAACATGACAGGGTTCATCAATGAAGATCCGGCGTAATACCCTTGAATGAACACTTTCAGATTCAGGCTATCTCCACAAACCGCAGGAAGTAAGGTGGTGCTCGCATGAAGTACACACCCCCTGTCATCTTCTATCCTGACATCATAGTTGCCGATGGTTAAACTTCCCATAGTCACAGCATACATATCATTCGTCTGGTCATTTAATGTATCGCCGTTCGCATTGGTCCACAATGTCAGATAAGGTTGCGATATCGCGGTTCCTCCAACAATCAGAATAGAAAGTTGCCCTCCGCCTCCAGTGCATGAAACGGCCGAATCGACCATAAAGAATGCATTTAACGGATCAGGTTCAAGTATCATAACAGTTTCACACACAGTCATGTTGGAAGGTGTTTCCTTTGCACATATCGTATGTATACCGGGTGCTAATCCCTGAAAGAAGCCGGTCATATTGGTAAACAGATTACCACCATCAATATCGTAGGTGAAATTGCCTGAACCGCCAGAGGCACTTGAAGTGGCAGAACCATCATTATTTCCGTAACAGGAAACTTCCTGATCCTGCTGCACAGATAAGGTGATGAGAGACAGGTTAAGGGTGATTATGCTATCGCATCCTGCGACGTTTATTGTCGTGGCTAAGTATACTCCACTCATGTTGTACATGGCATTATTCACCGGCCAGGTATAGGAGTTGACAGCGGTGATATTGCTTGTGCTATAAGTGGTTGGGTGGATGCTGATGTGTAAGGTATGAAACGAATCACAACCTGATACATTTGTAAAGACATGAGTTGGGTTGCCACTGTTGATATAGTTGCTGCCTTGCCATGTGTAACTGTCACAAGCTGTCACCGATGTGGATCCTGTATTGCTATGATGCATGGAAATATTAAGTGTGTGGACCGAATCGCAACCGGCGATATTAATATAGGTATATGTCGGTGAAACATTGGATGTATAAGTGTTCCCATTCCATGTATAACTGTCACATGCCGAAACAGATGATGATCCCGTATTGCTTTGATGGATAGTCAGATTAAGTGTATGAACCGAATCACATCCCGATTGATTGGTAAAGATATGAGTAGGGGTTCCGTTTGAGATATAAGACAGACCATTCCAAACATATTGATTACAGGCGCTTACAGATGAAGTTCCGGTGTTGCTAGTATGAAGAATGATATGTAACGTATGTATTGAATCGCATCCTGATTGATTCATATAGGTATATGTTGGATTGGCATTTGCCGTATAGGTGGTTCCGTTCCATACGTAGGAATCACATGCCGTGACACTTGAGGAACCTGTATTAATATGGCCGATGATGAGGTTTAAAGTATGGATAGAGTCGCAACCGGCAACGTTCATATAATGATGTGTCTGAGTGCCGCTCAGGGAATACGTTATTCCGTTCCATACGTATGCATTGCAGGCATTTACATTAGACGATCCGGTATTGTTTTGATTCACTGTCAGGTTCAATGTATGAACAGAATCACATCCTGTAACACTTGTAAAGGTATGAGTGAATATCCCGCTCAACGTATAGGTCGTCCCTAGCCAACTATAGCTGTTACAGGCAATAGCCGCCGACGAAGACATGATGGAAGTCGCCGATGAAATTGTCACTGAAGTGGTGGTGGTACATCCATTCGAGGTGGTTACACTGACAGAATAAGTACCGGCAGGGAGATTAGAAATGGTAAACGGATTGGTAGTAAAAGCAATGTCGCTTCCTCCGTTAATCTTATAAATCCCTGATGTGCCAGCGGGAGCCGCCGAACCAGTTCCGGTTAATGTCATTTGCATGGCACCTGTGCTTTGTCCGAAACAGGTGACCGGAGTGATGGAAGTTGCAGAAGCTGCGAAGGCGACACTGGGATTCAGAAATAAACATGGTGTATTCACCACACCGGTTAAGACCTGTAAAGTGCCTGCTGTTACTGTATTCCCTACTCCATTGATCGCATAATTGGTTCCCGGAGGTGACACTATACAAGTGGCAATGCAAAGGGTCTTGCCTGGAGAAGTAATCATTTGTAATGACAATGAGGGGTTGAAATCGGATGGGAAATTGACCGTATTGGTAATTCTCATTGTTGCCAATCGAACCGTTACTCCGGTTGCCATGACGACCTCATTTCCTGCTGCTGCATTGAGTGTTGTGATTCTCAGATGATTGCTTGAAGCAGTATATGTGGAGGTGATGGATGGGATTGTTGACAACGATGCGTCTCTCGAAATAAATGTTTGACTCAATACACCGGAACCATTCATGCCCGCTGCATGATTGATTCCGCAGGAATATCCTCTCAGTGCCAACGTCGTAGCACCGGTATTGGTCAACATCACATCATATTCCAATATGTTAGGTGCCGTTTGAATGACATTTTGCAGCGTCATAGTGGCCGAAGTGGTTTGAGCGAATCCTGTCAATTTGAAAAATAGTATGGAAAAAAACAGTAGACTGATTCGGAAGGAGTGTAGTCGTGAGCTGCGCATATCAATGGATAATTTAATTAATGATGAATAGTGTTTTGTGGTTAGACCGAAAAATTCCGGACAGCATGTTTTTCTGATGATGAATTTATTTTTTATGTCCTTTATCATGGGTTACAATCATTTCGGCCATGAACGAATCACTAACGCCTCAAATCTTCTCATGAAAAACATATTCAATATTCAAATGTAAATGAAGTCAGGAATTAATTGAATTATTTAACAAACATGGATTGACAATGCTTGTGTGCGAGATCAATCAGTGCCAATCAATCAGATATTGAACAGTCTTTTTTTGAAATATGGCTGATGTCAATAGAGGAATAAACCTACTAACTTTGTTATAGGCACCTTCTTAAATCATGTTTTCCGCATATCAGTGTGCTGCTCAACATGATCGCCTGATGATGTTTGATTTGAGATAAACAACAAGAATTCCAATGTATAAACTCTGGTACAGCAGGCATTCTGGTTGTGGTACATCATACTTTTGCGAAAAATATTTTATCACATATTTAAACACTTCTTTGCCTTTGCATTGTTCAGTCTGAGTTTGTCGCTTTCAGCCCGTGAAATTATTCTGAAAGACGGTTCTGCCGATCTGAAAATAAAAGGGACCTCTTTGATTCGCTACACGGATCACTCAACGGTTCCGAATTATATTCAGTTTCTGGCATCATCGGCTCCAGACGCCATGAATTTATCTGCCTGGATGAAAAAAAATCTGAACATGTCATCCGATTACGGTTTGGTTGAACTCAATCGCACCAAAGACGAACTGGGTATGGAACATATCCGTTATCGTCAGACCTTCAAAGGAATACCTGTTCAGGGAAGCATGTATATCGCACACCTGAAAAATGGACGTATTCAAAGCTTGAATGGTGTGGTTTACAATGATATTCCTGGATTCAATATCCAACCTTTATTGACTGAAGCCAATGCTTTGCAACAGGCATTGAATAAGGTACAGGCCATTCAATACAAATGGGAAGTTGCTGAAGAAGAGGCCGCAATCAAAGCAGAGACTAACAATCCTTTGGCAAGTTATTTTCCTAAAGCAGAGACCTTTATCCTAAAATCAACAGACGGTTATCATGTTTGTTATGCCTTTAATATCTATGCAGTAGAACCCATGGGTCGTACAATGGAATATGTAGATATTCATACCGGTAATATCATTTTGTCTAAAAACCTGATTGAACATGTCAATGTCAACGGTACTGCTGTTACCAAATTCTCTGGTATCAAACCTTTCCAAACAGACAGTGTATCAGCCACAAGTTTTCGTCTTCGCGATGCAAGCCGTGGTCTGGGTGTCAATACCTTCAATCTCAATCATGGATCCAATTATGCAACTGCCGTTGATTTTACAGATGCAGATAACTACTGGAACAATGTGAATGCGAATGTCGATGAAGCTGCCACCGATGCACATTGGGGTGCACAGAAAACCTATGATTATTTCTTCAATAAATTCGGCAGGAACAGTATCGATAATGCCGGACTGCAGTTGAAAAGTTATGTGCATTATAACAATAATTATGCAAATGCCTTTTGGAATGGCACTCAAATGACTTATGGCGATGGAAGCTTTTCACAAGGCTTCATGGTCATGACCGCTCTTGATGTTTGCGGTCACGAAATTACACATGGACTCACCAACTATACTGCCGACTTGAGTCAAACAAGTTCAGGAACGGCTGAATGTGATGCGCTTAATGAAGCGTACAGTGACGTATTTGGAACCTCTATCGAACGCTATGCACGCCCAACTCAATGGGATTGGATAATCGGTGGAGATATCACTTGTACTTCAGCCGGTGTTGCAGACGGAGTCGGTATCCGTTCCATGTCGAATCCCTTATCGTTGGCGCAACCAATTTGCTATCAGGGTACCAACTGGTCTGCAGCCGGTGAACCACACGATAACGATGGCCCACTTAATTATTGGTTTTATCTGTTAACTACCGGAAGCGTTTCAAATAATATAACCGCTTTGGGGCATGACACATCAGAGAAAATTGCCTACAGAACATTGACCGTTCATCTCTTTCCAAACGCAAACTATGCCGATGCCCGGTTTTATTCCATCTTATCTGCTTCAGAATTGTATGGAGGCTGTTCAATACCTGTCATTGCTACAACCAATGCATGGAGCACAGTTTGCGTCGGTACACCTTATGTAGCCAGTCCGACAGTGAGTAACTTCACAGGGAATGTTCTTCAAACCTGCGATACGAGTCTGACTGTAACCTTTAACAATACCAGCATAAACGCTACATCCTATCTTTGGTATTTCGGGGATGGAGACACTTCGACCCTTACAAGTCCAACACACACTTACTCAAGCGGAATCTATTCTGTGAAGCTTGTCGCTGATGGCGGTGGTTGCGGTATTGATTCGATGACACATACTGCCTATATTCAGGTGGGTCCTCCGGCCGGTCCATTGACAGTTGGCGCCACTATCTGTACCACAGGTTCGGCAACCATTACGGCTACGGCAAATAATGTTGCCGATACAATACGATGGTATACTGCGGCTGCAGGAGGAAGCAGCCTGGCCACAGGTACAAGCTATACCACTCCGGTTATTTCAAGTACGACTACCTATTATGCCGAAGAAAAAATAACTGCCCCAACGTATCATGTAGGGCCTTTAAATAATTCCATTGGTACCGGAGCGAATTATAATACACAAAATCGTTTCCTTATATTCAATTGCTCTTCTCCAACAGTATTGCAATCTGTTTGGGTCACAGCTTCAGGAGCCGGTAACAGGACTATCGTATTAAAGAATTCAGCTGGTACTACCATACAAAGTGTCATAGTCAATATTCCGAATGGTGCCAGTGTCGTAACATTGAATATGCCAATACCAGTTGGGACCGGATTACAACTCGGATTGTCATCAACAACAATCAATCTGTATCGTAATAATGCTGGCGCCTCTTATCCCTATACAAACGGGCCAATTTCAATAACAGGCAATTCAGCATCAAGCGCAGGAGCCTATTACTTCTTCTATGATTGGGTCATCAAATCTGGTGACTGTTATAGCGTACGCACACCGACTACGGTTACCGTTACTGGAGGAGGAGCCACACCGGCATCCATCACACCGCCTGCATCAGGACTTACCGCCTGCTATCCTGCGAATGTACAATTGACTGCAAATACCGGTGCCGGGCTAACCTATCAATGGTATAACGGTACCGCATTGATTTCAGGTGCTACCAATGTTAGTTATGACGCTCCAACTTCAGGATCCTACTCTGTTGTGGTAAGTTCAAGTTTAGGTTGTCTCACACCAGGAACCTCGGCTCCGTCGGTTGTAACAATCAGCCCAGCTCCTTCAGCTTCTATCACATCAGCAGGGCCAACTTCGTTCTGTCAAGGATCAAGTGTAATTTTAAACGCAAATTCCGGAACAGGATTAAGTTATCAATGGATGCTCAATGGAGCCCCGATAGTATCAGCCACATCGGCTGCTTACACAGCGACACAAACCGGGAATTATTCAGTTCAGGTGACCAATGCTTCAAACTGCTCAGCCACCTCAACTTCAACCAGCGTTAATGTCGATCCGTTGCCTGTTGCTACTATCACCGCTGCCAGTTCAACTGTTCTTTGTCAGGGTGATAATGTGTTGTTGAATGCGACAACCGGAACAGGCTATACGTATCAGTGGTAT
>CAIQUX010000324.1 GCA_903875055.1 uncultured Bacteroidota bacterium | reverse complement strand
GTGATCCCGCTGGGACTCGAACCCAGGACCCCATCATTAAAAGTGATGTGCTCTACCAACTGAGCTACAAGATCATTGCCAAAACACCGATATAGCTGATATTTTGGGAGTGCAAATGTAATTATAATTATTTAAGTACCAAACCAAATCAATAAACTATTTTTGCCTCTCATGAATCAAGGCTTTCAAAATAAAACCGTGCTTATTACCGGGGCAACCTCCGGAATCGGTAAAGCGCTTACAATGGCTATGTTACAGGCCGGTGCCCGTGTGGCTATATGCGCCCGTAACAGCAAGAATCTGCAGAAAGTAAAAGAGGAGTTAATGAACGAAAAGTTACTTACTGTGCAAGCCGATGTGAGTCTGGAAACTGATTGCAAGCGCTTTGTCGAAGTGGCTATGGCCGCTTTTGGCAGTATCGATATACTCATCAATAATGCCGGGATCAGTATGAGGGCCTTATTCAAGGACCTTGACCTGAACATCCTTCGGCAGTCGATGGATGTCAATTATTGGGGCACTGTATATTGTACAAAGTATGCCTTACCCCACATCCTCGACACAAAAGGCAGCATCATTGGTATCTCATCCATAGCCGGTTATAAAGGTTTGCCTTGTCGCACCGGCTATTCCTCTTCGAAATTTGCGATACAGGGCTTTCTCGAATCTTTACGAATCGAAATGTTAGAGGAAGGTGTGAATGTCATGTGGGTGAGTCCGGGTTTTGTAGCTTCCAATATCCGTAATACAGCCCTCAGCGCCGATGGTTCAGCCCAAAGCGAAACACCGTTGGATGAATCCAAACTGATGTCAGCTGAAGAATGCGCCAACCGTATACTAAAAGCCATCGCCCAACGCAAACGAACCCTCATCATGAGTACACAAGGCAAACTGACCGTCTGGATGAATAAGTTCTTCCCTGGCTGGGTAGATCGACAGGTCTTTAACCATTTTTCCAATGAAGCCGATTCACCCTTAAAAAAATAAGCATACTCCATTTCGAATGATAAACAGAAAAACAACGCCCCATATATTTTCTCCTGTAGAATTTGAATACACTTTACCCGCCTGCGTTACACAAACCCTTGATAACGGCATCCCTTTGTACCTTGTCAACGATTGTATTGAACCTGTGATACAGATTGATCTCGTCTTTCCTGCCGGCCTCTGGTATGAATCGAAAAAAAGTATAGCACAAGCTACTGCAGCCCTGATCAAAAGCGGCACAACTTCCATGACTTCGTTTCAAATCAATGAAACCTTTGAACAATACGGTGCTTCTGTCAAAGCAGGAGCCGGAAATGACTGGTCTTCATTCAGTGTGAGTTGTATGACCCGCCATATTGATAAATTATTGCCTTTAATGGCTGAACTGATAACCGATACCATCTTCCCTCAATCGGAAATCGATATCTATATACAGAATGCCAAACAACGACTTGCTGTTCAATTGAAGAAAAGTGATTTTATCGCTAACCGTCATATCGATCAATATCTATTTGGACCCAAGCATCCATACGGCAAATATTCTGATGTGGCGGATTATGATGCCATCACACAGGACGATCTCAAAAGCTATCTTAAAAATCAGTATAGTTCTAATAAGTGCAAAATATTCATGGCTGGACAATTTACCGACAAGGAAGTGGCTATGGTAAATCAATATTTTGGCAAAGAGAAATGGAATGAACAAACCACTTCAAATCCAGAATATCCAATAGTTTCTGTTACTGAAAAAAAATACCGGGTCTCGAATGATCCGAACGGTGTACAAGGCGCTATTCGATTACTCAGACCTTTTCCTGAAAAACAGCATCCTGATTTTACACCCATGATCGTATTGAATACTGTCTTTGGAGGATACTTCGGCTCAAGGCTGATGAGTAATATTCGCGAAGACAAAGGCTATACCTATGGTATTCACAGTTACCTCTATAATAATCTCCATCATGGTGCCTACCTCATCACCACAGAAGCCGGCAAGGATGTCAGCGAAGCCACGATTGAAGAGATTTACAAGGAAATGGAGTTGCTGAAAAATGAAAAAGTGTCTGATGAAGAACTGACTCTTGTGAAGAATTATTTGCTGGGAACCATATTGGGCGACCTTGATGGTGCCTTTCAAATCATGCAGCGATGGAAAAATCTGATTCTGAATGATTTTACAGAAGAGAGGTTTTATTCAAATATTGGTATCTATAAAAGTATCACGGCCGATGATCTGCAGACGCTGGCCCGGAAGTATCTGAATAAGGAGGATTTTTATGAGCTGGTCGTAATTTAATCCACGGAAAGCTTTATCCTCAACCTCTGTGTAACGATTGGGGTTGGCTCGAACACATTATTTTAACAGCAGTGATTAACTATAAATTGCTTAATCGATTACATTTGTCCGGTGAAAAAAAATCTGCTTTTCCTTTTTTTCTTATTGCTTTCTTTTTTTCAGGGAATGACTCAGGTAAGCGTCAGAGGAAAGGTCTATGATTCAGTCAGTAAGTCCGTCCTTAGTCCTGTGAGCATTGAAAACTTGCGTACTCATCAAGGTTGCTTCTCCAATGCTCAAGGTGAATTTGCCCTTGATGCTCAGTTAGGCGATTTCCTGATTTTCACTCATGTAGGCTACAACCGTAAAGTGGTATCGTTGAAAGTGGCAGATGACGCTAAAAGTCTTAAGGTATATATGACAGTAAAGACCACCTCACTGAAACCAGTCACCATCAAGCGAGGCCCTACTGAATATCAGAAAGATTCAACGAATCGTGCCGATGTGTATAAGGATGCATTCGATTATCAACAGCAAAAATCTGCCATGTCGCCAGTCACTTCAATTTATCAGAAATTTTCAAAGAAGTATAAGAACCTGCGTAAATTTCAAGACCAGATCATAGATAATGAGAAACAAAAATTTATCGATACACGATACACCCCTGAATTGACAACCAAAATGACTCAGTTGGAAGGCGATGAACTCGCTTCCTTTATGAATCAATATCCGATGGATTATGACTATGCGAGAGTGGCTACAGAACTTGAAATCAAGATGTGGATCAAATATAATTTTCAGGATTATGTAAAGAAAGGTCGCCCGCCCTATGTGCCACAAGTAAAAAAATAATGTTTATCAGTTGTTACGCATTCACTTGAATGAATCCATCAATGACACTTGAAATAATCGAAGGGTTCAAGACAATCATTGCATTTGTATAAGGCTTTACACGCTGTAGAACCAAACTGACTAACCAGCTTCGTATTGGTTGAGCTGCATAAAGGGCAAGGCACAACGAAGTCTGATTCACGCGGATTATTCATTGTGTCGTATTGGGGTGGTGCAATACCGTATTCCTTCAGTTTCTGTTTCCCCGATTCCCGCATCCAATCGGTAGTCCAGGCGGGTGAGAGGATTTCGGTGACAAGAACTTGCTCGAAACCATGGGCTAACAACTCAAATTTAATATTCATTGATATGGTATTCATGGCAGGACATCCACTATACGTTGGCGTTATCACAACCTCCACTTCCTTATCGCTGATAACATGCACATCGCGTACAATACCTAAATCCTGAATCGTTAGCACTGGCACTTCCGGGTCGCATACATTTTCCAGAATCGATAATATATCTTCTTTTGATTTCAATATGTTGAATATAGGTTAAATACTATTTGTGTCAAGCTATCGAGAAACGGTCATTTATTCCAATGATTTTACTCTCAACATGTTTTTACCATTCACAACCCGGGTACGACTTCTGAAGATATTGAACCTCTGTGAGTATGAATCCTAAATGTTCGGTATGTACGCCTTTCTTTCCACCACGTTGAAACCAGGCACCATCTGCCCGCAATGGGTATGATAAGGTGGCTTCTTCCAGCGTATCACTTACAATTTTCTCCCACGATGGCTTTAGTGACTCGATATCAGGGGCCATGCCGTTCTTTATCATGTCGATTTCTGTTTCACTGGCACTGAATAATTCGCCGGTATAATCCCAGTATTTTGAAATCGCATCCTGCATTTTTTGTTTGCTCTCCTCGGTACCATCACCCAGACGAATCACCCATTCGCTGCTGAAACGCAGATGATAGGTCACTTCTTTCAATGATTTTTCGGCAATGGCAGCGAGTTGCTTGTCGCTGCTGTCCATTAGTGCCTTGTAAAGCAAACTTTGATAGGCATCAAAGAAAAATGAGCGGGCAATGGTTTCAGCAAAGTTCCCTTTCGGCAATTCAACCAATAACACATTCCTGAACGCCCTTCCATCACGCAAATAAGGATAAGAGTCTTCGGTCTTTCCATTGCCCTCGAGTTGGGCGGCATATTGATACAAGCTTCTGGCAGCGCCGATATTATCGAGTGCGATATTTGACAGGGCCATGTCCACTTCCAGTTCGGGGCCATGTCCGCACCATTCACTCAGTCGATGACCATAGATGAAACTGTTATCAGCCAGATGAAGGATATATTGAAGTAAAGAAGTATTCATTTTCTACATAATTATGGTACACAAAAGTATTTACATATGGGTCAATTCATCGGGCAAATCATAAAACGTCGGATGACGGTAGACCTTGTCATTCATAGGATCAAAAAAAGCCGTTGAATCTTCGGGATTGGAAGCGTGTATATTGATGCTTTCCACGGCCCATATGCTGATTCCTTCTTGCCGGCGTGTGTATACATCCCTTGCCATTTCAATAGCCATTTGCGCATCGGAAGCATGCAGACTGCCGACATGTTTGTGGTCAAGCCCGGCTTTACTTCGGACAAAAATTTCCCAGAGAGGCCATTCGTTCTTAGTCATAAAAAAATGTTGAGGAGCCAAAAATAGGTAAAGAAGATTAATTATTGAATTGTATTTTCGAATGTAGCATCCTGCTTTTGCTGCATGGCCTTCATTGTAAAGACGCATGATAATCATGGCATAATGGCCTTAGTCTGATCTCCGGGTCTTTTGAAGATAACAGCCACTATTCCCACACACCATTAAATCCAACACAACATTTGATACGCTGTCCAACAAAAAAAGGTTACCTGAAATGGTAACCTTTTCTTTTTCGTTAAGTAGCTCTTATTTCTTTTTCTGAACGCCAGGCACCGGAGTTGTTGTTCCTTCCGGTGTATCCTTAATATTCAGCTTCGTCTTCACGGCATCAAGGATATTATCTCCAGGTAAGGCATAAATGATGCCGCCAACGCTGGTATCCATGATATAGGAATATCCTTTTTCCTTTGCTACAGCTTCAATGGCTTTTTGTGCTTTGTCGTTTACCGGTGCCAATAACTCCTGTAGTTTGGCTTCGATCTTTTCGTTGGCCGTTTGTTCAAATGAACCCATGCGGCTTTGCAAATCCTGCAATTCCTTTTCTTTTACAGTTTTGATAGCGTCTGACATGGTCTTGTTGCCATCCTGATAAGCCTTGTACTTGGTTTCCAGTTCCTTCTGCATGGAGGCCATCTGGTCGGTATAGGTCTTTTTGTAGGCTTCAATATCAGCGGATACTTTTTTAGCTTCAGGCATCATACTGATAATTTCCTGTGAATTGATATAGCCAATCTTTTGTTGGGCATTGGTATATAATCCGGCAAACAAAAAGGCAATGGCGATAATTAGTTTTTTCATTTAGTACTTTTTTAATTTTTAGGTGGGCAAATATAATGATAATTTTATTGGGCTGTCTGTTGGCTACTATTTTCTTTTTATCGGATTCACACCCAGTTCGCGAAGAATATCATCGCTTTTATCAATTTTAGGATCGGCATAGAAGACACTAAGATCGGCCGACTTATCAAAAATGATATCATAGGTTTTTGCATTGGCCACTTTCTGTACAGCGTTATATACTTTATCCTGAACCGGTTTCACCAGCTCCTGACGTTTCTTGAACAGGTCGCCTTCAAATCCGAAGCGTTTCTTCTGAAGGTCTTTGGCTTCTTTCTCTTTTTTAATGATCTCGTCTTCACGTTTTTTCTTCATCTCATCACTGAGCATCACCTGCTCGGCCTGATAGGCTTTGTACATACGGTCTACATCCGCCAGTTTAGCGTCGATTTCTTTCTGCCAGGTAGCGGAGGCTTCGTCGAGTTTGGTTTGAGCCTGTTTATACTCGGGCACGCTTTCGAGTATATATTTAGAATCTATCACGCAATAGCGTTGTGCCTGAAGTTGAACTGATGCCATACCGATGATGGCGATTAAAAGTAGTCTTTTCATGTTTAATAAATTTTGCGTCTGACTTATAGAATTTTTAATGGTATTGCTGATGGCCAAAGTTTAAAGTCTGCTTCATTCCTATTCAGGTTCAAAGCCTAGCATGAACGAGAATTTGGTGGCTTGTCCGAATTTGGTGCCGGGTGTCAGTCGGTCTATTCCCAGACCATAATCAAGTCCAAGCAAACCAAACATAGGTAAAAATACCCGAACACCCAAACCGACAGAACGCTTCAGCTGGAAGGGATTGAAACTTTTAAACCCGTCCCATGCATTGGCCGCTTCAAAAAACCCTAAGCCGTAAATGGTAGACGATGGGTTGAGTGAGAACGGATATCGCACCTCAGCCTGATATTTATTGAAGATAGTGGCTCCTGCAGTGCTTGAATAGATTTCATACCCACGTTGTGCTATGATATCACGACCATAAATGGTGAAGCCTGAAAGTCCGTCGCCACCAACCTGAAAGCGCTCGAAAGGCGATTGAAGTTGCGGATTATAATAACCCAAATAACCATGTTTGGTGGCAAGCTTCAAGATCAGGTTGCCTTTAATACGCTGATACCATTCGGCGGTAAAACGATACTTATGATATTCGATCCATTTGTATTTATCGGCCGCCGCCATGTTGGCATAATCCTGATTACTGAATAAGGAATATGGCAGGGTGAACTGTCCGCTCAGAGAGATATTAGACCCACTTCTCGGATACAACGGCTGATCAACTGAATAACGGGCCAGTGTGATCTTGGCACTCAGGTTATTGGCAGTGCCTCTGGTGAAATCCTGGAAAAATGTATAATCCTTGATATTGTAAAGCTGATAATTGAGCCCGTAAGAAAGAATAAAGTTATCATCAGGCCATTTCAACCGCTTGCTCAAGCTGGCGCTGGCTCCTATGGTGGTCATATGTCCGGCCACATTCGATCCCTGATTACCGGCGAAGAAAGTACGATACACATTGACTGACAAGGCATTCGGTTTTTTACCGCCAAGCCAAGGTTCAGTAAACCCTGCTGTGATGGAATTGTACCACTTACCGTTGGCCTGCCCACGTACTGACAACTTTTGTCCGTCACCCATAGGAAGTGGATCCCAAGCTTTGAGCTTTCCGATATCTTTCAAGGCAAAGTTATTGAACGACACACCGACAGTTCCGGTAATACCGAGTCCACCTCCGAAACCAGCCTGCAGTTCAAGCTGATCGGCTGATTTTTCTGTCATTGTATAATCGATATCCACAGTTCCATCGGGATGAGGCACTGGCACGATGCCGATTTTCTCAGCGTCAAAGAATCCAAGATTGGCAATTTCTCGTTGGGACCGCATGATATCGGTACGACTGAATTTATTCCCCGGGTAGGTCCTTAACTCACGTCTGATGACATGTTCATGGGTCTTATCGTTGCCGCTGATATTGATATTACGCAATGTGTATTGCTCTCCTTCAGTGATTTTCACCATATAGTTAATGGTATCGTTGATAATTGATTTCTCTTCGATATCGGTATTGAATCCAAGGTACCCATCATCGAGATACATTGATCCGATATCATCACCATCAGCAGTCTGTATTTTACCGATACGTTTGTACAACAATTCCTGATTAAAAAGATCGCCCCGTTTGATACCAACAATTTTTGCCAGTTCATCGGATGTATATTTCGTATTTCCCTTCCATTCGATATCACCGAAATAGTATTTATTCCCTTCGGCTACCTTGATATCGATATTCTTATGCCCGTTCGAAGCGGCATACATCGTATCAGCCAAAATGCTCGCATCCCTGTATCCAATAGAGTTGTAGTATTCCAACAGATTCTGTTTATCCTCTTCATATTTTTTGGAACTGAATTTCGATGCTGAAAAAACACCATAGCGGAAATAAGGATCGAGTACCTGCGCAGTTTTTGATAAGGATAAGAATCCTCTTCCTTTCAGATAACCTTTGAAATCGCTGACATTCGTACCATACACGCTTTCCTTATCGGCGCCGTATAATGAAATTCTTGCCATTTCCTTTGTGCCTTTCATCGACTTCTTAAGCTTGACAATATTGGCGTTTTCGTTACCAAAAATATTGATCTGGTTGATTTTCACTTTAAGCCCTTTGTCGATATTGAATGTAAGAATAACCGTATTAATCAAACTGGTATCAGGTTTTTCGGTGATGGTTGTAGTCACATTGGTATACCCTTTTTCGGCGTAGAACTTCCGAATTTTCTCGATAGCATTCTGTTTGGTCGCCTCTGTGACCACTTTTGATTTGACCAATCCGATTTTCTCTTTCAATTCCTTGGCGTCATTATCCTTGATGCCTTTGAAATTGAATTTTGATAATCGGGGACGTTCGGTGATATGTATATCGATGAACACTTTGTCGCCCTGAATACGATCGGCATTGATTTCAATATTGGAGAAAAGACTTTGTTTCCAAAGGTTTTGTATAGCCTTTGAAATCTTCTGGTCATTTGGCAATTTGATCTTATCGCCGGCGGAAAGACCTGAAATGGAAATCAGCAACTCCTCATCGAGGTATTTGGATCCGCTGACGGAAATACCGCCTATCGTATACTCCGACGAAGTGCTTAGTAAAGATGTCTTTTTATCTTTTTTCGAATTAAGTCCGATCTGAGCATGCATCACATTGGTGAATGCAAGGGTACAGACTAAAAAGATTAGTTTATTGAAAGATTGATTCATGCTCAAATTAATTGTTCGCTGATTTTTCCGAACCGGCGTTCTCTGTTTTGGTAATTTAAAATAGCCTCATACAAGTTTTCTTTTCTGAAATCGGGCCAATGTGTATGTGTAAAATATAATTCGGCATAAGCCAGCTGGTAGAGCAAAAAATTGCTGATGCGATGTTCTCCGCTGGTTCTTATCATCAATTCCGGGTCGGGGAAATTAGCGGTGGTCAGGTTTTGTTTGAATATTTCATCCGTAATGGCCTCGATGGGAAAGTCTCCGTTTTTTACACAGGCTGCAATCTTTTTAGTCGCTTCGATTATTTCCCATTTGGCACTATAACTGAGGGCAAGAATAAGGTTGAGGTTTGTATTGCCGGCAGTGAGCGACATGGCTTCGTCTAGTTCATTACGACAGGCTTGTGGAAGCGATTCCAGATCTCCGATGACATATAAGCGTACGCCGTTTTTTGACAAAGTCTCTGCCTCTTTTCGAATGGTGGTAACCAGAAGTTCCATCAGTCCTTGTACCTCATTCTCGGGGCGGTTCCAGTTTTCTGTTGAAAAGGCATACAGAGTAAGGTTTTTCACACCAGCTTCAACACAGCCTTCCACCACCTCACGCACGCTGAGTACACCATGCTGATGTCCGAACAGACGATCTTTCCCACGTTCTTTTGCCCATCGACCATTACCATCCATTATAATGGCTATGTGTTTGGGTATTTTTTCTTTGTTAATTAATTCGAGCATGTGCGTTATGAAGCGAACAAAAGTACTAAAAACGCTTTTGTATGGAAGTTAAAATATTGGCTCCCCGATAGTTTAACAGAGCTTTCACAGAATGCGAAGGGTCAGAAATCAGTATTAACAAGCATTTGCAAGAATTAATAGTTGATAAAACGTTACACAGAGCGCAACTCATTTAATTTTTTACCAGATAGTATATCTTGTTCTTAAAGTATTTACGCTATATTTGTTTTACTCTTTAGAATTTATTACGAATGAAAAAAATATTTTACCTCTCTTATGCAATGCTGATTATGCTGTTGGCAATTTCCTGTGGAAAGCAGAAAAGCAGCGACCTTCCGTTGCCAGTAGACAGAAAAGAATCGGTTTATATTACCACGAATAATAATAATCTGATCAGTTACAATCCATATACAGGCGGTAAGCAATGGGAGGTCTTCTTCAAAGGAGTATGTCAGGGGGTTCCTGTATTATATAAGAAGAAACTTTATCTGACGACTGACGCCGGTTATTTTTATGCAGTCGATATCCTGAAAGGTGAAATTACCATCGAAAAAGATCTTCAAAAACCAAGTATCCTGTCAATTGCTGTTGATAACGACAAAGTTTACATGGGTTCTCAAACAGATTCCTTTTATTGTTATGACCTGAGCGGTAATAAGTTATGGAGCTATGATCCCGGAGCAAAATGCACCTCTTCGCCTCAGGTGGCTAATGGCAATGTTTATTTCGGAGCTGACGTTAAAATACATGCTATAAATTCTTCAACAGGTGCTGCGGTTTGGACTTCTGCGCCAACTATTGGCAGCATCTTATCATCCCCTCGTGTTAGTAATGGATTAGTGTATTATGGCGGTCAGGATAAAAAAATATATGCCATTCATGAAAGTGATGGTAGCCTTCAATGGAGTTTCATGACAGGTGATATAATCACCTCTTCCCCTATGGTGTATGGCGGTATGTGCATCATAGGAAGTTCAGATTATGGTGTATACTGCATTGACACAACGTCCCCTTCAGCACCTCCCGCCGGTGAATTGCGATGGAAATACCCTACCATTGACCGTGTCAATTCATCTCCTACCGTACACGAAGCAAGCAATACCGTATTGATAGGCGGTTATGATTTTAATCTGTATGCGATTGATCATGTGTCTGGTACGCTCAAATGGAAATATCCTGCTGGCAGTATTATCAAATCGTCTCCGGTGGTTTATGGCAATTATGTTTATTTCGTTGCGATGGACCGATATCTGTATTGTGTAGATGTACGCAACGGAAGTACAGTCTGGAAATCATTCCTGAATGGCAGCACCGAAAGTTCACCTATGGTTGATGACCTTAAAAACGGGCAATATCCTGGCGTGAGCGGGATGAGTAAATATTAGTTAATGTCAATTTATTTTCAACATAGTATCAGGCTGAAGTGTTCTTTCAGCCTGTTTGTTTATCATGAACAGAAGCAAACATCTCTTCCATCATGAGTATTCCAAAATAGTTTTACCTTTAAAGCATGCTTAGGTTTGAAAAATACTTGTTTTATGTATTAGTGCTACTCGCACTAAGCATACTGATCATTCCACAATATTATATAACCGGCGACGGCCCTAGTCATACCTATAATGCCAGGGTACTTTTCGATTATGTGTTTAATCACGATAGAGCCTTTTATAAAGAATTTTATACCATCAATCGTAACCTGGATCCTAATTGGACAAGCCACCTTCTCATCGGTTTTTTTCTGCAGGCAATGCCTTACTGGCTGGCAGATAAGCTATTTCAGATTATTTATGTGTTACTTTTTTCATTTGGATTCAGGTATTGTATCCAATCCGTAAGCAGGGAAAATACGTTCCTGAGTTTTTTATTTTTCCCATTTCTGTTTACATTGGCTTTTCAGGAAGGCTTTTATAATTATTCATTGGCTTTGGCTCTGATGTGCTGGACATTCGGCTATTACATTCGAAACAAACATCATCTTGACAATCCATCGAAGCAGTTTGCTCTGAGCCTGCTGTTATTAATCACTGCGTTCTCACATGGTATGCCCGTCATCTATGTCATGATAATGATTTCCCTGGTTTGGCTCATCGAAAATTTCCGACTTTTCATCCCGCTTGATTTTCGGAAGTTGTCGGTTCATTTGTCCCGTTTGAGTCTGCTCTTTCTGCCTGCTGCAATATTGATTTTATTATTCCTTGTTAAACGAGGCCTAGGCCGTGAACCTCATATCTTGAGCATCTGGCAAAAATTCCTGAACTTCATTACATTTTATGCTTCGCAAAGTACGCGACATGTTGAAGTCTTTCCAGCTACTGCCTGCGGCATTCTGTTACTTTCTTTTTTATTTGTCTTGTTCTTCACTCGTATCAAGGTGAATATTCAACCAAAGATGGGTCTTGGCTATGTTTTTCTGTTCATGTTTCTGTTCACCTTCATTTCCTATCTTACTTGTCCGCAGAGTATAGGTGGTGCCGGAAGCATCGACATCAGGCTGGCCTTTTTGCCACCGATGTTTCTTCTCTTTTATTTTGCCACAAAAAAATGGACAGAATTGGCAAAAATGATCTTCATCTACGCTTCTTTTTTTATTTCATGTACATTCCTGATCATCAGGTTTCCATATGTACTGAAGGCTGATTCCATCGGAAAAGAAATCATGAAGGCTTCCAATTTCATAGAAGATAAAAGTGTGGTGTTGAATTTACATTTCGATTACTGGCAACAGCTTCCTGGAAAAGATAGCCTATTTCATCAGGACGGTTCTTTTCTTCATTTCAGTGATTATCTGGGCGCAGTCAATAACAAACATCTTATCTTACTCAATAACTATGAAGCTGAAATCAACTATTTTCCGGTGAATTGGCAAGCGGGTAAAAATCCACGTGAATCGGTTTCTGGTTTTATTCAAGGCGTTTTGCCTCCGTGCGGTGATTACAGTTTGTATGAAAAACAAGTCAATCATCAAATAAATTATATAGTCTTTCAAAACTGGCGCCAGGATGCTCTATTCAATCCTTGCGCCAAGTCGTTGGTTGAAAAGATAAACAGCGGTTTCACTAAAGTTTTTGAAAGTAAGAACCGTTATGTGATTGTTTTCAAACGAAGATAATCAGGCAGATAACACCAATGTCCTCGGCTTCACACCTTTCACTTTATCGGCAATGGCTTTGATATGCTCCGGTGTTGTACCGCAACATCCCCCTACCAGATTCACCAACCCATCCAGCGCCCATTCACGAATAATACTGGCTGTGATTTCTGGTGTTTCATCGTATTCGCCCATGGCATTCGGCAAACCTGCATTAGGATAGGCACTTACAGAACAAGTGGCAATTTGCGATAGCTCTTCAATGAAGGGTCTCATCTGTCGACCTCCTAATGCGCAGTTCAATCCTATACTGATCGGGTTGGCATGTTCGACAGAATAATAGAAGGCTTCCAATGTTTGTCCGCTCAACGTCCGGCCAGATGAATCGGTAATCGTACCTGAAATCATGATGGGTAATTCGATACTATGATCGTTGAAATATTTTTTAGTCGCATAAATAGCCGCCTTTGCGTTCAAGGTATCAAAAATGGTTTCAATCAAGATGACATCCACTCCACCATCGACAAGGCCTTTTACCTGCTCATAATACGCATCGGCCACTTCATCAAAATAAACAGCCCTGTATCCAGGATTATTCACATCAGGCGATAGTGACAACGTACGATTTGTCGGGCCGAGGGCACCGGCAACAAAATAGTTTTCAGCTGGCAGATCTTTGTTGGCAGCGAGAAACTCATCAATGGCTTTTCGTGCGCACGTTGCCGACGCCACATTCAATTCATAACTAAGTTCCTGCATATCATAATCAGCCATTGAAATTCGTTGTGCGCTGAAGGTATTGGTCTCAATGATATTGGC
>CAIQUX010000323.1 GCA_903875055.1 uncultured Bacteroidota bacterium | reverse complement strand
TTTTATACCCTGAACAGTTAATTTGACACAGTTTATTGAACAGCCCCTCCTTCTCATTACTTCAACTTGCCTTTCACCTGTTACCTTTTACCTTCTCCCAGCTGCACTTTACCTGCGAGCTGCTGCAACTTACCTTTTCCCTGCTGCAACTTACCTTTTCCCTGCTGCATTTATCCTGCGAGCTGATGCAACTTACCTTTTCCTTGCTGCATTTATCCTGCGAGCTGATGCAAGTTACCTTTTGCCTGCTGCATTTATCCTGCGAGCTGATGCAAGTTACCTTTTGCCTGCTGCATTTATCCTGCGAGCTGATGCAAGTTATATTTTGCCTGATGCAGTTATCCTGCGAACTGATGCAGTTATCCTATGAGCTACTGATAAGGGCCTAAAGGAAATTGTCTAAACAGTAAGCTGCTCCCCACGATAATAATGAAAAAGTAACCCCCGATTATTTTTTTTATCAGCCATAAGGCGGCATTTTTGCAGATTCATTCATCACACTCGCTCATGAAAAAAATAATACTGTTACTCACCTTCACATTTACTTGTCTGTTGGCCCAATCCCAGATCATTATCAATGAACTGGAATCCGATGCCGGTAATAACGACGGTAACGGTGGCGATTGGATCGAATTCAAGAATATCGGCACCTCATCCGAAGATATGAGTTGCTGGCGTCTTACCAATGGCGGCAGTGTCATCATCTCTTTTCCGAACGGCCTTATCGTTCCTGCCGGTGCTTACGTATTAGTAGGCAATGCCTCCAAAATGATGTGTGCCACCTGCGATTATAAATCCATGGCGGCTGTCTTCACTCTCAATGCCAACGGCTTCGGTACCGGCACTGGTGTGTATGCCAATACCATTTTCCTGAACACCGATCTGGCCCTCAATGGCGGTTGCGGTTGCTTGACCGGCTCAGGAAACTATAACAATGGCTCCGGTACAGGGGATCGTGTGATGCTGATGACCGATGCAGGGGCTATCATCGATGCCATGATGTATGCAGGCGGTAATAACTATGGCAACGGTCCTATCAATGTCAACTTTGCAGGCACCAGCAGTTGCAGTCTCAATCCTACCACCCTGCCCGATGTCACAGCGTCGATCTATACTGGACGCACCATCTGCAACGACCTCACAGGTTGCAACTCATCGTATGCCCGTTTACCCGATGGCAATAACGGTGCCATCGTTACGTATGACCAATCAGGTAATCTGGGATGTACCAATTGCCTCGTGCCTTGTACGGCCGGCTCCATCAACACGGCCAGCACCGATTTTCCGACCCCGGGCCTGAGCAACAGCAATAGTGCCTCCACCTGGACGGCTACCCTCAACGGCGCACCACTCACAGCATCAAGCACCACCATGTCGGTCTGCGGCGCCACACCTTTGACCTTCACCTATCAGATCAAGAACTTTACCAATGCCTCTTTGGTGGCTACGCAGCCTTCAGGTAATCTAGGCTCCTATACCATTACGAACGGCGGCACACCGACTACATTTACCGGTACCAACTATAACGCCACGACAGGCATTACCACCTTGACTACAACGGTCACACCACCTAACGGCATCACTACCTACGAATTTGTCTGGGGCGATGGCAATGTCAACTGTACCACTTGTCCGGGTTCAAACTCCACGTCGATACCGACCAACCTTTTATCCAATCAACAGGAATGTTATGTGTCGCGTACCTTGATCGTATCACGCGAGAATCCTTTGGCAGGACCTGCAACAGCCTCTTGTTCTTTGCCGGGTACCATCACGGTCAATGGTGCTACAGGTACTAATCTGCAATATACCTTACAGAAGCAATCTGTCGCTGCCGGTCCTTTTGTCACCGTAGGCAGTCCTCAAAGTAGCAATATCATCGGTGGTATCTTTGACGATAATGCCGATCCGGCTTTACCGAATTATCAGGTACTGGTTTCGACCGTCAATACGTCTTGTGCCAACCCGACACCCTTGGTGGTATCCGTTCCAAATTCTTGTCTTGGTAATCCTGCCTGCCCTCAATACTTTACCACCGGCAGTGGTGTCCCGACGTTCACACCCAATACCGGTTCGATAGTATGTGCCGGTTCAACGGTTCAATTCAATGTCACCATCAAAGGTGTCTGCACCACCGGACAAGTAGAAGTCAAGTATGATTATAATCCGGCGTTTGATCCGTATGTCTCCGGTACTTCATTGGGTACAGCCGGCACTGCGGTAGGAACAACGCCACCGACTACCACGGCTTCAGGTCGTGTGTTTATCAATGAGTTCGTTCCACGTCCGGGAACAGGCACTTGTGGCGCCCTCGGCATCACACCCAATGGTGCTTCACCTAACAGTGGTGAGTGGCTTGAGTTATATAATGCCGGACCAAGTTTTGTCGATATCAGCGGATGGATTGTATCTGATGGCGACTGGACCGCTACCATACCGGCCGGTGTGATTTTGAATACCGCCACCTATTATCTTATCGGTGGTGGTGGCACCTTCTGCTCAAGCGGTGTTCTACCTGATCTGAATGTAGAAACCTGTAACTGTGCTTCCGTCAGCCCTGCCTCGCAAGACATTATGAACCTCACAGATGGAGGTGAGCAACTGGCTCTTTACGATTGTTCCGGCAACTTTATCGATGGAGTTCTTTGGAATGTGGGTCAAGCACTTCCTGATACCACTGCCAATATCGCCCCGTCCACAGGTTGTGGTAATTATATCCTTTCCAAATCGGTGAACTTGCCAGCGGCGACTTCCTTTGCCAGCACAGGTGGTAATTTTTCAGGCACCACACAGGGCCGTTACCGAACGAATACCAATACCTGGGTTACCACCAGCACAACCGGTGTGGTGCCTACTCCAAAGGCTGCCAATCCGGGTGGAAACTGGGATGGCATTACAGGTGCTACCATTCCTTTCGGTACTCAATGTCCACCTCCGCCGGTTACATCAGTCATTACCGTCACGATACCGGATACCTGCTCACTGACTGCCTATACCAACCTGACATTAAAAGCCATTTATAAACCGGATCCTATTGCGCCTTGTACCAAGTCGGATGTAACGGCCAGTGCCGATTTTGCCATTCCGCCTTGCGAGCAACTGACGTTGTCAGGTAATGGCGATTATTGCGCACCAAGTACGGCCCCGGTTTCTATCGCAACGTCTTCACCTCTGGTCGGAAATTATACCATCAATCTGACCAATGGGACCAATACGGTTTCCATCAACCCTGCTACAGGTGCAGGTCCATTTACGACTACTGTCGCCAACACAGGTGTATGGTCTATTGCCAATACCCTTCCTCCTTTCGGTGTTTGTCCGCCAAAACGTACTGGGTCAGCCATCATCAATATCAACCCGATACCACATATCACCAGTGCGCCATCGAGTGCGCCATTCTGTTATTCGTATCCGTTCGATTTGGCGTCACTTGAACCTTCCATCGTCACCTCACCGTCAACCACACATTTTGTTTGGTATGATTCAGCAGTGGGTGGCGTTGAAATCAATCCTTATATATTTCCTTTGGCAAGCACCACTTATTATGTGGCAGCGACAACCGGTTTGCCAGCTAATTGTGAGGAAAGCACGCGCACTCCGGTTACCTTGACTACATTGGCATTACCTGAGGTCCCAAATCTCAGCAGCAATGGCGTGGTAGCTACCTTCACTCCTCAAAGCCCCGATTGTTCACCATTCCCTTGTCCTTCCGGATTGCAATATTCTGCCGATGGCATCAACTGGGGAGCTGGTCCGAGCTTTACCTTCACCGATCCGGGATGGTCAGGCTTTGGCTCACCTGCGAATAGTCTGGTGTATATTCGTAATACTGCTTCGCCTGCTTGTTTTACGTATGTCACCTATCTGGGTTCATACATACCACTTCCAACAGAGTTATTTCATTTTACAGGTCATTTGAATAACGAAAACACGGTTGATCTGTTCTGGAAGACGGCTCAGGAAAAGAATGTGTCGCATTTTGAGATAGAAAAAAGTACGGACAAGACTTCGTTTACAAAAATCGGCGTTGTGAACGCTGTTGGCAATACATCAGTAATCACCGACTATACCTTCAACGATCCGGCTCCATACGATGGCCCTAATTATTATCGTCTCAAGATTAAAGATATCGACGAACAATATGCCTATTCGAATGTCATCGTGATTCAGTCAAACAGCAACGTCGCTTCTGTGTCGGCTTTCTATCCGAATCCGGCTAATGAATCAGTGACCTTTGAAATGAATGCACCTGAACAGGAAAACAGTCTTATTGAAATCTTCGATGCGCTTGGCCGACGGGTGATGTCAACACCGGTGTTGTTGCAAAAAGGATATAACAAATCTGTGCTTGATGTCGAAAAACTAACAAAAGGTCATTACACCCTCAGGATGTTGATGAATTCAACAACTATCACCCGTAGCTTCATTAAGGAGTAAGCTGTTAACTTTTTTGCAAAGAGTTTTATTTACAATTTAACCGTTACTTTTGCCAAAATTTTTTTGTGAAATTAAAACACGTTTTCCTCACCGTCTTTGTGGTTCTTCTTCTGGATCAGGTATTAAAAATTTATATCAAGACCCAATTCTTTTACGGACAGGAAGAGAATATCCTCGGCTCATGGTTCAAACTTCATTTCATTGAAAATGAAGGGATGGCCTTCGGAATGAAATTCGGCGATCATTGGGGCAAACTGTTTCTGACTTTGTTCAGATTGGTGGCCGTCTGCTGGGGATTCTTCTTTATACAGTCCACGCTGATCAAACAGAAATTCTCTAACGGATTGATTTTTTGCAGTGCCCTGATATTGGCCGGTGCCATGGGTAATCTGATAGACAGTCTGGTGTATGGCAAAATCTTCACTGAAAGCAGTTTCCACAAAGCTCATGTGGTTGCCTGGGGACAAGGATACGGCGAATTGCTTCATGGTAAAGTGGTCGACATGCTGTACTTCCCTATCATGAGCGGCACCTTCCCTACTTGGTTTCCGATATGGGGCGGTGAATCGTTTGAATTTTTCAGACCCGTCTTCAATCTCGCTGATTTCTCTATTTCCTTCGGTGTGATTACGATACTTGTTTTCCAAAACAAATTATTACATAACAAAAAGATACAGCATCTGGTAACTGAGCCAGTGGCCGAAACACCGATAGCCACCGATACTGTGGAAGAAGAAACTGCTGTGTAAATTCAAACGTGGCCTTCGGCTATGACATTTCGAATGACTGAAAATTAGCTCAACTTATAACAAACATATCATGCCTGTCATACTTCCTGTCAAAGGTTTCTCTCCAACCATTCCTGCCTCCTGTTTTATAGCACCTAATGCCACGATAGTTGGCGATGTAGAGATGGGGGAAGAGTGTAGTGTGTGGTTCAATGCAGTGGTTCGAGGCGATGTCAATAGTATCCGAATGGGTAATAAGGTGAATATACAAGACGGCGCTTGTCTCCATTGTACCTATGAAAAAACAAAAGTCGTCATCGGCGACAATGTCTCAATTGGTCATCATGCTCTTGTGCATGGCTGCACCCTCGAAGACAATGTACTGATTGGCATGGGTGCCATCGTGATGGATAATGTGGTGGTTGGCACTAATACGATCATAGCAGCCGGTGCGGTTGTATTAGAGAATACAATTTGTGAAAGCGGTAGTATCTATGCCGGTGTACCTGCTAAAAAAGTGAAGGATATTTCACAGGAACTGATTCATGGTGAAATAGACCGCATTGCCAATAATTATGTGATGTATAGCAGTTGGTTTAAGTAAGGGGCTGAAACCTATTTCTTTTAATTATGGTTTAGTGATAATCTACTTTCATGGCTAGAAGATGTTTTCAATCCACCTAATCAATTTCCATTTTCTTTTGGATTTCTGAAAAACTTCTTACCTTGTAAGTACATAGCTCTAATTAAACTTAAAAAAATGAATTCTATGAAACCGGTAGTTTATTCATTTCAATTGGCCCTGCTGCTTCTATTTTTCAATCATAGCGCCTTACATGCGCAAGGCGGTATGTGGGCTCAGATGCATGGTAGCGCAGGTACTGGCGCCCTCGGATGGTATGGAACTAAAGGCGTTCCTGATCCGCTTAACACTCCTTCAGGAAAATATCAGGGTGCTTACTGGACCGATTTACAAGGAAATTTTTGGCTCTTCGGTGGCTTTTGTCCCTTCGGTTATTCAAATGATTTATGGAAGTATGATGTGGCTACACTGCGATGGATATGGATTAACGGTCCACAATGGACTAACGACCAGAATGGAGAATTTGGTACGCAAGGAGTACCTTCTCCTAATAATTATCCAAGTGCGAGAACCTTCGGCCCTAACTGCTGGACAGATAATAATGGCGATTTATGGCTCTTCGGCGGATATGGTTACGATGTGAACTATACTGCAGGCAGTTTGTCTGATTTGTGGCGCTACAATATCGCCACCAATTCATGGACCTGGATGTCGGGACCCAATACAGTCAATCAGGCACCGGTATTCGGTACCATCGGTGTGGCATCTGCAGCCAATACACCAGGAAGCCGTCAGGAATGTAAATCAGGTTGGGTGGATGACCAGAATAATTTATGGTTATTTGGCGGATTGGATGGAGCGACAGCAGCTACCACAACCAATGTCCGTAACGATGTTTGGAAATACAATATCGCCACCAATATGTGGACATGGATGAAAGGCTCTCAGGCCTTGAACAATGGAGGAAGCTATGGCACCAAAGGCGTTGAAGCCGCTACCAATAATCCGCCATCCAGACTATCCTTTACCAAATGGAAAGGGAAAGATGGTAATTTTTATGTCTTTGCGGGAGGTAACAGTTCAACTGCCCGTAATGATGTGTGGCGATACAACCCATTCACCAATAACTGGACCCGGATTTCAGGTTCCAACACCGTCAATAATGCCGGTACGTATAATACCCAATGTAATCCGCAACCGACAGAATATCCCAAAGCACGAATCGAAAATCAGACGGTGGCTACGACCACCAAAAACTGCACTGAAATATTCTGGTCTTTCGGCGGTTTAAAATCGCTTGCCAATGCTGAGTCCTTCTATGATTTGTGGTTGTATAATCTTTCAACCAACAAGTGGACCTGGGTCAGCGGAACACAAAACACCAACTATGTGGGCAACTATGGTCCTTTATATATTCCTTCACCGACCAATATGATAGGGTCACGCGGAGGCGTTTTCATCTGGACCGATACCGCCAACAATCTATGGGTATTCGGCGGCATTACCTACGATAGTACGATCAGTGCGTTAGGTCTTAAAAACGACCTGTGGAAATTCGTACCTGATTCTTCGTGCTTTGATTACAGTCTGAATTCTGTGCTTACCCTGGTGCCTCCCACGGATACTGTTCTTTGTCCGGGCGATACCACCGGTATGAATGTTCCTGATCTGGCCATCCTTGACATACAACCCATGAGCGGTGTCAAGTATAATTCCGATTCATCAAGGCTCATCTTTTCACCCACCACCACAACAACTTATACGATCACCGGACATGAATCAGGAATTTGTCCTGGACGGGATACAATCACTTTTACCATCCTCGTAGTGCCTTATCCGAAGGCTGAATTTACCTTGTCGCCCACCGAATCTTTTTTGAGTGATCCGAAATTCATTCTGACCAATACGTCCCAATTGGCGGCGACGTATCAATGGGTTTATCAGGGTGTTCCGTTCTCGACCAACTTCAATGAAACCTATGATGTGACCGATAGTGGTTTGCATTGCTTTACGCTGATTGCCTATAATTCCGAAGGTTGCAGCGACAGTGTCACACATTGCGGTACAAAACTGATTCCGGATAAGATATTTATCCCGAATGCTTTTTCGCCGAATGGAGATCATGAAAATGATATCGTTAAAATTATTGCCAACAATATCACCCTGAAAAAATTCTCTATTTATAACCGATGGGGCGAACTGGTGTTCAAGACCACGGATATCAATAAAGGCTGGGATGGCAAGTTCAAAGGATCAGACTGTGAAATCGGAACTTATTATTATTATATCGAGTACGAGGCTTATAAAGTGAAGAAGACTGCCCAAGGCGATATCAGCCTGATTCGTTAAATAAGCAAACAAAACTGCATTCACTTACCTTTGCGCCTTACTGCTTAAGCCTATTAATAATGTTTATCATCGATTGTCTCATAGATCTTGGCATAGCTGACATATCGTTCTTCAGAAATAGCACCATCACGTACCGCTTGTAAAACGGCACATTGGGGTTCATTGAAATGAAGGCAATTATTGTATTTACATTCCTGTGCCTTCCTTCGTATTTCAGGAAAATAACCACCTAGCTCAGCACGTTTCACATTCACGATACCGAGTTCCCTGATACCCGGTGTATCAATGATCTGACCGCCTTCAGGCAAATCATGCATTTCGGCAAAGGTGGTAGTATGCATTCCTTTGCCGCTCCAATCCGATACTTCCGAAACACGGATATCCTTGACCGGTATCAGTGTGTTGATCAGGGTTGACTTTCCTACCCCGCTATGTCCAGTAATCAAAGTAGTCTTTTCTTTCAAGAGTTCTTTCAATTGGTCTATTCCCTGATTCGCTTCGGCCGAAATCAGATAGACCGGATAGCCGATATCGGTATAAATTGCTTTGACCTGTTCAAAATAAAGCATATCCTCTTCGTCTAGCAGATCGGCCTTATTGAATACGATCATGGTGGGAATATGATAGACTTCACAAGAAACCAGATAACGATCTATAAAACCCATAGAAGTTCGCGGGTCTTTGATTGTGGCGATGATGATGCTTTGATCGAGATTGGAAGCGACAATATGTTTCTGATGTTTATTATGAGGCGACGTACGGACCAGATAATTTTTTCGGGCATCGATTCCGACTATCATCAGGCTGTTTTCGAGCTCATCTTCCAACACGACCTCTACATGATCGCCCACAGCGATTGGGTTGGTGGAGGTGATTTCCTTATCGATCTTGAATTTGCCTTTGGTGCGTGCATTCCATACTCGCCCGTCTTCAGTCTTGCAAAAGTACCAGCTTCCGGTTGATTTGTAAATGATGGCTTTCAACTGGCTGTATGTTATTTAGAATTTTCAGCATAACGCTTCAACACACCATCAAGATGGGCGATAAACTTTTCCGGACTCGGATTGTAACTGTATTCCTTATCGGCTAACAGATTTTCCTTATCATCAATGAAGAAATAGTTAGGTTGTGTATTCGAGTTATACTTCGATGATTGGATATCGATATTTTTTTGACCCAGACTTTTCACCCGGCTTCCAAGCAATTGCGATTCATATTGTTCGCTTTCAGGAATCGGGATATTGGTAGCATCGCAATACAAAGAAACCACAATGAATTTTTCTTTCATACGCTTGAATACTTCTTCATTGCTCCAAACCTGTGTTTCCATCTTACGACAATTGACACAAGTGATTCCGGTAAAATCAAGCATGATAGGTTTCTTCTGCTCTTTGGATGCTTTCAATGCATCATTATAATCGAAGTAAGTATTCATGCCATTCTTCTTCACTACTTCAGGTTCATAAATCATGAAGTCCTTTGCATAGCGATTCTTATTTTCGAAATGTGCGGTAGCGCTTCCGCCGCTGTTGCTTCCACCAGATGCGGTCAGCACAAAATCCTGCGTTCCCATCGGAGGTACGAAGGCACCCATACCATTCAACGGCGCACCCCACATACCGGGCAACATATAAAAGGCAAAGATGAGTGAAGTCAATGCAAACATCAGTCGGGTTACTGTCAGATATGGCAAGCCCCAATCATTTTTAGGTAATTCACTGTCGTGTGAAAAACGGATCATACCAAATAGATATAAGGCTAAGGCGAGAGCAATCACAAACCAGATGGCAATGAATATTTCGCGGTCAAGCAGACGCCATCCCATTTGCAGATCGGCATTACTTAAAAATTTAAAGGCTAAGGCCAGTTCAATGAAACCGAACGTGACTTTGACGGCATTAAGCCATCCGCCTTGCTTAGTCAGTGCTGTAAGTAATTGAGGAAAGATAGCAAAAAGGGTGAATGGCAGGGCAAGCCCAAGTCCGAACCCTGCGAAACCGAATAAGGGCCCAATTTTGGCTCCCTTTGAGATTTCGGAAATCAGTCCACCGATAAAAGGAGCCGTGCAGGAAAACGAAACAATAGCCAACGTCAATGCCATGAAAAAGATACCGCTCCAACTATTGAGGTTGGCTTTACTGTCGGTAAATGTACTCCACTTGGCAGGTAAGGTAATTTCGAATGCCCCGAGAAAAGCCACACCAAAGATGATAAAAATGATGAAGAAAAAGACATTAGTCACCCAATGGGATGAAATTTCGTAAAGGATATTCTTGTTGTTGACAAAGGTCAGCAGCAATCCTAATAAGGCAAAGATGATAATGATACTGATAGAATATTGAAGAGCTACTTTGATACCAGACTTACGGTCTTTTGTTCGCTTCAGGAAGAAACTCACGGTCATAGGAAGCATGGCAAACACGCACGGCGTCAGGATAGCAAGCAATCCGCCTCCCATACCTTCAAGCAATAACATGAAGTTCGAGCGGTGATCTTCTGCAGGATGTCCAGACGATTTTATGGTAGACGGTTTGTTTTCTTTTGAATGTTCTACTTCTGTGGTATTAGTACCCACCGAGACGTTCGAGTTGGGCGTATCAATGATAGATGAATTGGCAGCAGGGGTAGTTCCAGTATCCGCTGTGACAGAGGCTGTACCGGCATCTGTAATATTGATTTCAAATTTCTTGTCGACAGGTGCAAGACATTGCGAATGATCACATGTCTGATAAGAGACCATTCCCTTTATGATGGTGTTCCCTTTAATTTTCGCTTTTTGCGTATAGGTGATTTCATTTTCATAGAAATGCGTAATGCCATCTGTTCCGGGAAATTCCTTACTGATTTTTTTTCCGCTTTCTTTTACATTCCCAACGAGTTCCAGACTCTTATTCTTATCAAAGGTGAAACTTGGCGGAAGAAGCAAGCCGTCTCCACCTGGTTCCAGACTCCATAAATGCCATTCGGGTTTTAGTTTGCAATGGAGGGTGAGTTCGAACTCCGTATCCTTCATTTTTTTAGCACTGAATGTCCAAGTTGTAGGATCCTTGATAACTTCAGCAAATACCAGTTGAACCGAGAAGGAGAGACAGAGAAGGGCTAGTAGGAATTTCTTCATAAAGTGTTTTATAATTTTACTTTAAAAGGTACATCAGTCGGAGGCAGGCACATCTGGTCGTTACAACACTGCGAACTCATGGTACCGCTGATGGTTACACCTTTCTTTGATTGTATTATCATATTGAACTCGATCTCTCCTTCGAAATAATTGACCATACCGATACCTTCCATTTGTTTAGTCACTGGGCGGCGTTGAGGAGCTAAAGGGCTTACTATTTTAATACCCTTAGTAGTAAGGGTCATTTCTGTCGGAATCAACAATCCATCACCGCCGGGTTGTGGTGAAAACACATGAAATCCTTCCTGTATTTTGGCAGAAGCTGTCAGAATAAATTCATCGGGATTATTACCAGGCTTGCTTGCAAAAGTCCACCTGACAGCACTCGGATCTTGTGCCAGGCCTAGAAAAGAACTTAACATGAGCGCAATAAAAAAAAATGGTTTCATAGTTGATGGTTTTAGTTAGTAAAAAGGCCTTCAATGATTTTTCGTCCGTCGGTATTCCCTAAGAGACTACTACAGGCGCGTTCAGGATGAGGCATCATTCCGAATACGTTTCGGGTGCTGTTACAGATACCGGCAATATGATTAGTAGATCCATTTGGATTTTCTTTGCCGATTTCGCCCGCTTCGTTGCAATATTTAAAAATGATCTGGCTGTTTGCATCCAATTCCTGTAAGGTATTTTTGTCAGCAAAATATCTGCCTTCGCCATGTGCAATCGGTATATTCAGAGCTTGCCCCACGACCAGTCTCGATATAGGTGCAGATTGGTTTTCGCTGATGATGAACGTATTTTTACAAACAAATTTCTGATGGTCATTTTGTAATAATGCACCCGGCAATAAACCGGATTCACACAAGATCTGGAAACCGTTACAAACACCTAATACTTTTCCGCCGTTATTGGCATGTTCTATGACGCTTTCCATCATAGGACTGAAACGGGCTAACGCTCCACAGCGAAGATAATCGCCATATGAAAAGCCTCCGGGCAACACGATACAATCTTCTTTAGTAAACATTGACAAGTCTCTATCTTTATGCCAGAGCATGACGACCTCCTGACCCAAATCATTTCGCAACGCAAATTCCATGTCCCTATCGCAATTTGATCCCGGGAAAACAACAATTCCAAATTTCATATCCAAAAGTTTAAAGCACCCATTGTACAAGGATGACCACTATAATTAAAAAATAGAAAGTAAATGTATTATATTTTTCTTTATTGTTCAGAAATGTCTGACTTAATATTATACTAATAGGCGCCATCGTCAATATCCACGGCACTCCGGGGAATACGTTGGAAAAAATACCGATGACACAGGCGAAGAATAAATAAAGGACAACACCATTCCATTTCTTACGGACTGAGATGGCATTTTTGACACCAGCCTGATTGACCAGATACAAGCCATACATGAGCATGGTAATGGATACGACGGTCAACATGACCAATGGCGCAAGTGCCATCGTTTTTAAAGGTGGAGTCAGGTTCAGGAAAACGATCGTTTGCAAATCATGCCAGTGTCCGCTAAGATATATCAACGCCAAACTTAAGTACACCGGAGTCAATACACCTAAGAGATACGCCATGTTTTCTTCCAAAGAAAAGGGACGTAACAACAGCAATAGGGCAAGAAAAAGGAAGAAGAAAAGAATGGATGGAAAATAAAATAACGCGGCAACGGATACTAATATTCCGATATCAAAACAAACCTTACGGGGGTTCGATATGTGATAAAGCTGCATGGTTTTTGAAAACGCAATAAACAGGATGAGGCTGGCTATGGTAGCCGTCGAGAATACGTTCAATTCTGGTGCAAATGACGATAAAAGCAGAAAGGATAAGGCCGGCAGATAGCTTTTACGCTGCAGAAATTTCTCTCGGGTGACCACCACATTGAAGTAAATCGAAAAACACAGCAGCAAACAGGCTGAAAGAAACACATACAGTGATGGATGGGCTGAATAAAAAGAAACTAGTTGAGGGAAAGAAAACAACAACCCATGCTGGAAATTATCGAGTTCATTCAATCCCGGAGGATGCAAAATATATTTTGCTTTAAGCAGGAAAGTGAATATCACGATGGCAAAGACCGATGATATGTCGTTTTGTTTGAAAATTCGTAGCACAGAAATAGCTTAATAACTGATTTTGAGGAAGCAAAGATAATTTTTTGAAACACATGGCATCACTATTTCTGATTTTGAAATCTGTACGGCTGATCGCGGCATCAGATTATAATCATCAACTTCTTCACTCGATTGCAGTTCCTTGACGGTCAGTTGCCCGTTGGCCGATATATAGGCAGCCAGCAGACGGTATTGTTTGCTGCTCATATCGCTGAAAATATAGGCATTACCCAGTCTGTGCTGCAAAACTCCAAATGATGAAAAGATTCCATTATCATCATTGGTCGTCTGATCTTTCAATACGGTCTGGCTCCACGCAAGGGATCCATCTGGCTTCAGATTAAAAACAGCAATTTCATCATACGAGAATTCATGCACCACTCTAGCGCTTTCCGTCATATTGGTCAATAGCAGAGACGAACTGATTACTGGTGTGATACTTCCTACATTTCGGATATTTTGAAAAGTTTTTTCTGCCACGATTTCCATTTCGCCCGTCTTTTTCAAGAAGACATTCCTGATTTTCAGATCCCTCAAGTCAGATTTAGAGGAAGAAATCTGCAGAGCCAACGGCGTGAAATGTGTGCTTGACATCGTCTGATTGGCCATATCATACATGCTCATGAAAATCCCCCTTGGTGAACTATACCTACCATCAGCAAAATAGGCACTCAGATAAAGGTTATGATGCTGGTTATCTGCAGTGAGATGCAAATCACTGATAGCATTATGGTTAAGATCAACCGGATGTTGCTGCAGCGATGTCGCTCCTTTTACACCTGAAAGGAGCACCAGATCCTGCATATTACCTTTCGAATTTGGCGCATCGCCGGCTGCAATAAAGACTGATCCGTCATCAGCTACTGTTGCTTCGTTTGTCATGCTGAAGCCCTGTTCGTTATAAGACTGCTCAATGTTTGATTCTACTGCCAGCTCTTCATTTACAACAAGGGCTTGAAGTATGGTCATATCGTTTTCCGAAAAAGAATGATAGACAAGAGTTTTTGATTTGTCTTCACTTGAACTGAACATATAGTCATTGCTATTACGATATGATCCGAAAGGACTTCCGACAAGCAGGACTGGCTCCGTCCAGGTATAGTCATCCTTCAGTTTTGCCATATATACATTCTGTTTCCTGTTTTCCTTTACCACATAGAATACTGAAAGCTTTTCTGCTCTGGCTGTGAAGTTAATTTTCAAGACTGTTGCAGGCAAAAATGTCATTGTACTGATTTTCTCTTTGATCAGATTCTTGTTATAAAAAACGATTTCGCCGATTGCCTGATGGTTGCGATAAACTGACGTTAAGTTTCTTACGGTTCCTATAACCATGAAATCATCATCACGCATATTCAGTTCTTCCTTCTCACTTAACGTGATTTTCTGAGTGATTCCGTCGAAGCTGCAGAAAATAATCAGGGCAATCAATAATATCTTTCTCATCTTTGGCGAAATGCCTATTAATTTTGAGGTAAAGTTAGTAAATACTATAAAGCAAACAGGATAAAGATGGGAAAATACATCATGGCGGGCGGAACAGGTTTTATCGGAAAACATCTGAGCGCCTTATTGATCAGGGAAGGACATGAAGTGGTTGTACTGACCACAAAAAAAGACGTCATTAAATCATCAGAAAAGCAACTTCGATACGTTTACTGGGATCCTAGGAAAAACTATATTGATGATACGTTCATCGAATCCGGATGTAAAATCATCAATCTGGCTGGAGCCAATGTGGCTGAACAACGGTGGACTTCGGCCAGAAAGAAAGAAATTCTTGAAAGTAGGCTGAATAGTCTGGATACTCTCTACCTGGCAGTTGAAAAGCAGCAATTTCAGGCTACCCATTTGGTATCAGCTTCTGCTATCGGGTATTATGGCGAAGGCTATAACCTTTTTGCTGAGGAAGATCATGGTGACGACAGCTTCCTCTCTTCGACTTGCCGTAAATGGGAAGAAGCGGCCTGGAAATTTGCGCAGCTCAATCTGCCCGTAGCCGTAGTGCGCACCGGGATCGTATTGGGAAAGGAAGGAGGTGCATTGAAAGAATTTTTGAAACCTCTTCAATTTGGTGTAGCGGGCATCCCTTCAAATGGCGATCAGATCTACAGCTGGATTCATATCGATGATGTAAGCAGAATATTTTACTACCTTTCATCCAACAACAAAGAAGGCATCTTCAATGCGGTGG
>CAIQUX010000322.1 GCA_903875055.1 uncultured Bacteroidota bacterium | reverse complement strand
TTGAAAACAAATTGTTTAAATGGGCTATTGGGATTTCGCGTTGATAGGTATAATTAGATTGTGTGCCACCTGCCACTATGCAATATGCATTTCCCGCAGGTGAATAAAGATTGGCGCCAGAAGGATTACCTGAAAATAAGTTCATCCTGACCTGATCATTCGTATTTTGAATGCCACCCAGATATTGTGCCAAATTGGTAATAGTGAGTTTGCCGGGCTGAACGAAAGTGGCGCCACTTGGTAATGCCGGTATGATGGCAGATGCAAAAGAGCAGGCATACATATCGGCGCAATGTGCATTCGTGCCATTACCATTTACAGTAGCACCCACATTGTCATTACATAAGGAAACGGCAAAGGTCAGTGTCATTGAATCAATGGATGTTGGCGGACATCCGTTTACACTAAGACCTTGACCCAACGGAATACTCGCATTCTGACAAAGCACATAAGGCGAACTGGCTTGAGGCCTGTAATTATAAATAACTACTGCATTCGGCAATGAATCATTGAATGAAAAATTATTGCCTAGTCCAGGGCAAGTTACCACAGCATTGATAGTGTAATTTCCACCGGTATACATATTGACCCCTGTAACTGTTGAGGTTACACAAAGCGTACCTGATGCAGGCAATATACCTGTATTAAGTGTATCGGAATAAAGAGTGAGACCATTGGGTCCATGCACTTTATACGTTACATACACAGGATGCAATGTCAAATCAATGGCGGCTGACCCGTAATTACACACTGTTGCGCTGATGGATTCATTGCCCCCTATACAATTATTACCAACGGGAGCAGCAATAGCACTGATAGCAGGATCACTAGGTCCAGGTGAATTGATATTGATCAGATAATCTTCGGTTTCACCGAAAGGATAAGACAGACAAGGTAAAATAGTCAATACGGCTCCGTAAATACCTTCTATATCAACAACACGCATGGCGGTCTGACCGACAAGGGTGTTCGCAGGCACAATAAATGTTCCTGTTACCACTTTATCACCGGAAGGTGAAGGCCCTGTGGCCGCACTGATCGTAGGTTCTATATAAACGGCTTCTCCCGGATCCAGAAATGAACCATTATGGTTATAATCTATCCAGATACCAATACCGTTCGGATAAAATGGTGCCCCATCGCAATCATTCACTCTTACTTCAAATGGCACAGTGGCACCCTGCACGACAGACGTTAAATTACCTAATGTCATAAAATTTGAATATTGGTTCATTATAGAACCCGGACCGGGGGCGGCTGTTCCTAAACAGTTATTTGCATTCGAATATGATGGATTTGTTGATGCTCCGTTTACAGTCACCTTATAAATATCTTCATCTGCATCGCTTGTTGCCGCCGAAGTACAATAGCAATTCAAAAATGAAATCAAACCAAACCCCACGGTGGAAGAAGCACCCGTTAAACCGCTGCCATTGCAGGTTACGTTACAATAAAAACTGTCTGTAGCTGTTATAACCGTGGAATATGTATTATTAGTTGCCCCGGTGATGGGTATATTATTTTTGAACCATTGAAAGGTATTGCCTGTTGAGAGTGGCGAGTATTGCAGACTTAAAGTGACGGTAGTGCCAGCACAAACTGGATTGGCCGACACAAGTGTATTACCCGGAAACGGAGTGCCAGTGCAGGGGCCTGATGTTGTAATTCTTATGAGGTAATCTTCGGTCTCTCCCCAGTTATAGGTAGCACAGGCGATGGTAGAAAGATTAAATGGTCCAAACAATTCATCAACGATGACTCGCATACCTGTTATTCCTTCCAAGGCTGTAGCCGGAATATGAATATTCCCTGATACGATATTAGGTCCCTGTGTAGGACCGTTAGATGTATCTGCCATTTCACTGGCATCAAATACTCCATCCTGATTATAATCAATAAAGACAACAGTACGATTTGCATAGTTCGAACCACTGCAATCCCCTACTTCAATAGAATATGGCACCGTTGAAAGTTTAGCGACCATAGGTGGTGATAGGTATTGAAAATTTGAATATTTATTGAGTACAGAGCCGGCACTTGAAGGAACACTGGTACACGTTGAGGAATTATTTAATGACCCCAAATTGAAATTCAAAATATCTTCAGCACTTGTACTGACAGAAGTGCTATAGCAGTAACAGAGATAATGTGGCGTTAAGTCAACAAAGGTATAAGGCGTGATATACGATAAACCACTGGCTGTGCACGTAACTATACATCGATAATACGAAGCCATTGATTCTGTTGTCGAATAAATGGCTGTCGTACCGAGATTAGTCAGACCTGTGGTAAACAAACTATCACTTGCACGTTGCCATAAGTAGGTGATCCCACTGCCGGCCACCGGATTTTGAACAGCAAGTGTAAACGGCGTATTCGCACAAACCGTGGATGTATATGTGAAGGCCGGACCCGTTATTGGCATTGAATTACAAGGGGAAGGCGGTAGATACGTAATACGCATAGTCGGACGGTTATTTCCCATGCCTGTTGAAGTTTGTAAGTAAGAAGTAGTCTGTATCGGGGTTGATGAACGAGTGCCTACAGCCTTGCCTGCCGCTGCCTGATAATAGAAGGAAACAGTTGCACTTGCACCGATATGTGTCCAATCAGTGAGAATTTGAAGATTGTTGCCGGTATAGACAAAACTATCGTTTGCAGGAACATTAAATGTGTTCCCCATATACGAATTAGCACTTATTACCAATGGAAAGGATGAATTGGCATACGTATGTACAGCCCCTGTTAGCAATGTTCCCCATTGAATGGTTGAAGGAAAAGTCGAAACAGTTGTATTCGACAACCATACACTAAAAGTACTAAAACCGGGAATTGAAGCACCTGAACTGCTTAGCCATTCTAGTTTTAAAATAGATGAACCTGCCGGAATACCCAATTCAGCTGCAGTTTAGATATACGCATTACGCGAATAAAACTGGTTAAGTGCACCACCATTATCTATAGGGCCAAAAAATGGTGAACTTGCACCCGTTGTATTTCCAATAACCACTGTTACAGGAGTCTGGGCATTACCCATGTTCGTCTGAAGGAGCAGAAATGCAAGGACAAAGGATATACATTTTAGTAAATAATGCTTTTTCATGATGTGTGCTTTGTGGTTGTAAAGTATAAATTATTCAAGATATAAATTTCTGA
>CAIQUX010000321.1 GCA_903875055.1 uncultured Bacteroidota bacterium | reverse complement strand
TCTATCTGATTCTCACCAAAGACCCGGAATTGAAAGACGGGATTTACAATTAATCACAACATTATTAATCATACAAAATCCACTTGCTTAAGTGGATTTTTTTAATTTTAAAAACAAATAAATATGAAGAAGTACTTCCTTATTATGTGCTGTATTATCAGTTTGATATCGGCCCATTCCCAAAATTTCAACTGGTCAAAAGCTACCGGTGCAGGTTACGAATACAAGTTCGTGAATAACGATCCAATGAAAGCTCGTTACTATACTCTAAAAAACGGTCTTAGCGTCATACTGACCGTGAACAAGGAAGTACCAAGACTACAAACTATCATCGCCACCAAAGCAGGCAGCAAGACTGACCCCAAAGACCACACCGGTCTGGCTCATTATCTCGAACACATGTTATTCAAAGGAACCGACAAGTACGGCACGTTGGATTGGACTCAAGAAAAAAAAGAACTGGATATTATCGACGGTTTGTACGAGACCTACAATCAGACTAAAGATGAAAGCAAACGGAAGGAAATATATCATTCCATCGATTCTGTATCAGGTATCGCTGCTAAGTTCGCCATTGCAAATGAATACGATAAGATGATGGGTATGATTGGTGCTCAGGGAACGAATGCCTTCACAGATTTTGAACGTACAGCCTATATCAATGATATTCCATCGAATCAGATCGACAGATGGCTGGCGATTGAAGCCGAACGATACCGAAACCCGGTATTACGTATTTTTCATACCGAGCTGGAAGCAGTCTATGAAGAGAAAAACCGTAGCTTAGATAATGACGATGACAAAGTGATTGAATTACTGTTTGACAAGCTGTTTCAAAAGCATAACTACGGTCAGCAAACAACCATCGGAACCATTGAACACCTGAAAAATCCTTCATTAAAAGCCATTCGAGAATATTTCTATAGAAACTATGTGCCCAATAACATGTGTATCGTGATGTCAGGAGATTTTGATCCTGATGTGGTTATAAAAAAAGTCGATCATGCTTTTTCTTACATGCAACCTAAACCCGTGGCGCCTTATATCTTCGAAAAGGAAGCCGAAATCTCGACACCCATCGAGGCGACTGTGAAAGGTCCAGATGCTGAATATGTGAATATCGCTTTCCGATTCCCTGGAGCCAATAGCAAAGAAGCCCTGATTCTTGATTTTATGAGCAATGTGCTCTCAAATGGCAACGCAGGCTTGATGGATTTGAATCTGGTAAAAAAACAGGAGGTCTTATCGGCCAGCGCAGGAGCTTATAAGTTGCAGGATTACAGTGTCCTATTCATGGAAGGTAAAGCAAAAGAAGGGCAGCCCCTTGAAGAGGTAAAACAAAAAATGCTGGATCAGATTAAATTACTTAAGAGCGGGCAATTTGATGATGACATGCTTGTAGCCATCATCAATAATTATAAAAAATCGGTAATCCAACAACGTGAAAGCAATACTGGCCGCGCCTTCGGTTTGCTGGACGCCTTCACTGCTGAAGTACCTTGGGATAAAATCGTTTCACAAACCGCTGAAATGAGTAAGATTACCAAGAAAGATATTCAGGAATTTGCTACAAAATGGCTCAATCAAAACTATGTGTGTATCTATAAAAGGATCGGCAAGGATGATCTTGTTCAAAAAGTCGATAAGCCTGCCATCACTCCGGTTGAAGTGAACCGCGAAGCGCAAAGCCCTTTTCTGAAAAGTATTTCATCGATTCCCACGACCGTCATTGAACCCGTCTTTGTCAACTACGATAAAGACATTCAACGTTCATCAGTAAAGGCCGCCACCAACTCGGTACCTATGTTAAGTGTAGCGAACAAGACCAATACCCTCTTCACCCAATACTATTACATCGAAGCAGGTTCATTGCAAAACAAATTGTTCCCAATAGCCATGGAATATCTTCAATATCTTGGCACTGACAAATACAGCGCAGATGATATCAGCAAGAAGTTCTATACCCTGGCCTGCGATTTCGGTGTGAATGCCGGGATTGAAGAAAGCTATGTTTATCTGAATGGTTTACAAGATAATTATGACAAAGGTGTCGTGCTGTTTGAACATCTTTTAAGTCAATGTAAACCTGACAAGGAAGCCATGAAGAATATGATTGATGGTCTGAAGAAGAAACGTAGCGACAATAAACTGAATAAGAATCTGATTCGAAGCGGTTTGATTAGTTATGCCAAGTATGGCCCACACAATCCCTTCAATAATGAATTGAGCAATGAGGAACTGGATCAGTTGAAAGCCGAAGACCTTGTGAATATCCTCCACACGCTGACTTCATATCACCATAAGGTCTTGTATTACGGACCAGCCAGTGCTGCTGTCGTAAGCACCAAACTGTCGACCTTACATAAGCTTCCTAAGACCTTCATAACGGCTACTGCCGCCAAACCTTACACATTCACAACACAAAGCAGTAATCAGGTGCTGTTTGCCGATTATGACATGGTGCAGGCTGAAATTCAATGGTTCAGAAACGGTGAAACCTATACACCTGAAAAATCACCAGTCATCAAGATGTTCAATGAGTATTTTGGAGGCAATATGAGCGGTATCGTTTTTCAGGAAATACGTGAATCCAAAGCTCTCGCCTATTCGACTTATGCGGCATATGGCACGCCGACTAAGAAGAATGAACCCTTTTTTGTGACGGCCTATGTAGGTTGCCAAGCCGATAAAATGAAAGAGGCAGTGGGTGGCATGCAGGAATTGCTGACTAATCTGCCGAAGTCAGAGAAGTTGTTTGCCAATTCTCAAACTAGTATTAAAAATACCATCTCTACGACACGTACTACCAAGACCGGGATTCTTTTTAGCTATCTGAATGCACAGAAAAAAGGTATCAATTATGATATCAATGAAAAGATATACAATGCGGCCGCTAAGTTTACGTTTACTGATATTGATAATTTCTTCAAGGAGAATATCTCCAACAAGCCTTACATGCTAACCGTTTTAGGTAATGATTCGAAGATGAACTGGGTTGAGTTGAATAAATTCGGACCGGTCACAAAATTGAGTTTGAAAGATATTTTCGGCTATTGATCCATTAAAACAATCGTTGTCAGCTGAAAAAATTGTCAGCAAACTAGGCACTCCGGTAATGATTTGATTCGTTGCCGGAGTTTTCATTTGAGGATATCGTGCCATGCATTATGGCGATTGGAATGTTGGATGATTATCCGTTAAGCTATACCCATCCTTGCTATTCTCCTCTTCTTTTCTTTATGCCATGATGCAAAAAGTAACAATAAAATTTAGGCTGATGAAAAGAACGGACTGATGTTCATTCGGCTAAAAATACCTAGACTCGTACTACGCTGCAATGCCCACACATACTCAGAAAAAGGTATTTTCGACGACTCATTTCTATCATTTCTTCACGTCAATTTCTATAGGCCATTTATCCAAGATACAGAACCTTCAAGGTTAAGCATTAAAAATTGAAGAATATCAATCCCGATACATCGGGCGTAAGGGCGCATAGAACGTGGCTATGCCGATGAAATTACCTGCAAGCATCGTGAAGTGATGGCAACGCAACAAGCATTTGCAAACACGCCCGGTCATCGGGAGGCCCTCCCGACAGGATGGCCTGCAGGCGACAACCCTTTGCAAGCGCTCAATGGAAGATGGAAAAGAGGTAAGACCCTGCGACACGAAGGCAAAAAATGCCGCTCTGTTGTCCCGTATTCGATGAGTGAGAGCAAGAGAGGTTTGCGTGCAGAAAAATACTGTTTGCGTGGCACGAAAAGACAAACTATCCGGGCTGGCCGGAAAACGGCACCACCCTAGCAGGTATTGGATTATGTCAGATCGTATCTTCACGAAAGCAAACATACACAGGGTGTTTGCGGTTCTCAAGGACAACTGTATAACCGCGGATTTTTGACAATCACTGCGGTTATTTGGCAATACCTGCGGCAGACCTCTGGGCTAAAATGGCAAAACGGATGATCTTTTTCAGAAAAATCGAATGATTATCCATGAAGCTACACCAATCATTGTTATTCTCCTCTTCTTTTCTTTATGCCATGATGCAAAAAAGTAACAAAAAAAATCTAGGCTGATGAAAAGAACGGACTGATGTTCATTCGGCTAAAAATACCTAAACACGTACTACGCTGCAATGCCCAAACATACTCAGACGAAGGTATTTTCGACGACTCATTTCTATCATTTCTTAACGCCATTCTTCGTAGGCCATTTATCCAAGATGGTGCACTTTAACGCTTACGCATTGAATTTTGTAATAGCCGAAATTTCGCTTTGCTTGCTTTGTTCTAAACAACATAAGCATCGGCCTTTACCACCGTATGAATCCAAAAGAATTTGGTCGATCCTGAATATCACCTTGGTATAAGAATATGAAACTGAATTTCACGATACCGCAGAGTCCCTCGAGGCGGGTAGACAGAGGGGAAGAAGTTTACTTACTTGTTGTCTGTTGAACGCCATCTCGTATGGCCGCTTCAAGCATGTCAATATGTATGTCTTTCAGCGCTTTGAACTTAATGCAATAGCCCGTGACACTTGCCTTGCCTATTGTTGTTCCGTAGGTTTCTGTCAAATGCTTTTTGTTTTCAATACCCATAATATACACTGAAATTCCTGTCGTGTTTGCACTGATACCAATTTGATAAAATTCTTTAGTTTTTCCGTCAGCATATTTTATTGTTTGTAGTCCATATCCAATATTGGGATTGGAAACAATTTTGCCCTGATCGTCTTTGCCGTCCAAGAACCATACTTTACATTTTGGCAACGTTTGAAGTATGCGTTTATGCAACACCTCAATGTCCGCACGTTTTAGTTCAGGTAGGCTGTCCATATACTTTTTAATTTGGGGTTCTATGTCCATATTATCATTTGGGGTTTTGTATGAAACATACAAAATTATGTATTCTGACTTCATTTCAGTTATCCATGACTTACTTGTGCAGCGTCGCTTTCCAATGACCACCAACGTGAGTCTCATTCCGGCACATGATAAGAGTGCGAGTGCAGCTTTATGGGCATGGGTTACAAACCTGTCAAACTGCTTATTAAAACTTAAACCAGCGGGACCAGACTATCACTAGTATCTTTCTTTACCCATGGTCTTGAAAAAGAGTCCGATTCTAAATCCAACCACTATTGTTGGAAGAATATTTATTTCATTTTCTTTATATGGCCCAACATCTTCAATCTTATTTGTCGTTGTGTTTAATTTATAATCTTCCGAAATGTATTTGTCCCTGAATTTTATCACACATTGAAAACCACTGTACCATTCAGCATTAAATCGATTCTTATATAAGATAATACCCGAATTAAAGAACGGAGATATTATTATTGACTTTTCACTTTGAATTCGATATTCTCTTTTGGCTATCGGATCATGATAATTCCACTCATAATTGACATGCATATTATTGTTACTAACGAGTTTGAGATTTGAACCAACACCTATGTAACATATCCTACTAAAAACATGTTTAGAATCTGTGTATCGAAACTCTTTTCCAATAAAGTACCCAAATCGGAATTGAATACCATTATAACTTGCAAGGCCAATATTATCTGAATAATGTTCAAAATGATAATAATCCTCGAATCCGAAATTACTGAATTGATTCAATCCTTTCAATGAACCCCCAATTCCAATCTGCCAAAACTTTATTTTATCGTGGTAGTTTATACTTGAATATTTATTATAAATAAGAATTGGGTTAAAGATGGTCGATTGTGTAATATCTAACTCTATTGAAGAGTTTTGCGCATGGGATTGTTTATAAAAAAGTAGAAGCGAGAGTAATATTGGTATTGTAATTAAATACTTTGTCATGCTTGTGTATTATTGAGTCCTTGGATTTTCATGGGGTGACCGCTTACGGTTTCTCTCACTATGCTATTTCGACTATACCACTTGCAGTTGGCATGCTTGTGGCTACTGTTTAGCGTTATCGAAGATACCCGAATATTTTTAGAATAAATGGGAAGCTCGATGTCCTTTTTTGCGGTGTGGTGTCTTTTGGTTGTTTCAGGCAATACGCTCTTAAAAGCAACAAAGAAATGCCGGTGGAACAAATTCAGGAAGGCATTCAAATGTTAAATTAATCATTATACCTCTATCACACTATTCGGCTTACATGCCTTCAAGTATCTTGTGCCCTGATCGGGCATACAAACATCCGACGCCTGTTGATTGCTCATGTTGAAAAAATCACTTAGTACACGCCGTCTTTCATGGTCAACTATAGTCCTTCAATGTTTATTGTTGTGTTGTTTCCATCAGGTTTTTTCACAAAACCAGCCACGGCATGATAGAATCAAACAACCTTCGCCGATGAATATCGACAGAGAAAAAGATGTAATTGATGTATTTAACCATATTGTTGCTCCTTCGCAAAATGACACCATACGTAAATCAAAAGCATCTAACTTTTCTGTCTTGCCTGCCATCGGATATGCCATGCAAACCGGTTTCGCTGCGGCTTTAGGTGCCAATACAACCTTTGCTGTCAAGAAAGGTCGATCCAAGATTTCATCTGTAGTGACAAGTATCACCTATTCGCAATACAAGCAGGTCATTATCCCTCTTGATGCGGACATCTGGACAGCAGATAACAAATATAAGTTCGTGACAGACTGCCGATATATGAAATACCCGTCAGTGACTTATGGCTTAGGTCCACAGACAAAAATATCGGACGGCTACTCAATTGATTTCAATTACCTTAAAATCCATCAGACCATACTCCGGGGAATCACCCAAAACTTCTTTGCAGGACTGGGTTATTTTTACGATCATTTTTGGAAGGTAAGTGAAATCGGCCTTGCCCCGAATGTCATTACCGACTTCCAGCAATACGGTATAACAAAAACGGTGAATTCGTCAGGTATCGCCTTTCGCGCCTTGTACGATTCACGCGACAATCCCATCAACACCCAAATCGGGTCCTATGTCAATGTGATCTTCAAACCCGACTTTATGTTTCTTGGAAGCGACAACAATGACAAGTCGTTGCAGTTCGAAATCAGGAAGTTTATTCATCTTCCAGCCCGCTCAAAAAATGTATTGGCTATCTGGAGTTACAACTGGCTTTCACCGGGAGCCGCCAGGCCGCCCTATCTGATGCTACCGAGCACTGGCTGGGATGATCTGTTCAATACCGGCAGGGGTTATATTCAAGGTCGGTACAGGGAAAGGGAACTGGTTTATCTGGAAACTGAAGACCGCTTTTTAATTCTTAAAAACGGATTGGTCGGTGGTGTCGTTTTTGTGAATGCACAATCCGTCGGACGGCAATTAATCAAACAATCACCCGCTTTAGCCTTTGGGGCCGGAGTCGGATTACGGATAAAATTGAATAAATTTTCAGGTACGAATCTTTGTATCGACTATGGATTCGGAAGCAATGGCTCCAGAGGTTTGGCCATCAATCTGGGTGAAATCTTTTAAAACGAATAAGGGATTAGGAAGGAGGCAATTTATCCTTTCAACACGCCACGACTGATGACGATGCGTTGAACTTCAGAAGTACCTTCATAAATCTGTGTAATTTTTGCATCCCGCATCAGACGTTCTACATGAAAATCCTTGACATAACCATAGCCGCCATGAACCTGCACTGCTTCACTAGTCACACTTTGCGCTATTTCTGACGCATATAATTTCGCCATAGCAGAAGCCATATCATAATTGAGATGTTGATCTTTCAACCAGGCCGCTTTGAAACAAAGTAAGCGGGCACCTTCAATTTGTGTGGCCATGTCGGCCAGTTTGAATTGTATCGCCTGATGATTCATGATTTCGGTACCGAATGCTTTTCGTTCTTTGGCATACTTCACCGCCAGTTCGTAGGCACCACTCGCAATGCCTAATGCCTGAGAGGCGATACCGATGCGGCCTCCGCTTAAAACTTTCATGGCGAAGGTGAATCCAAATCCATCCTCACCTATCCTGTTTTCTTTCGGCACTTTCACATCCTGAAACATGATGGAATGCGTGTCGCTTCCACGGATACCCATCTTGTTTTCTTTACCACCAACCGTTACTCCAGGCCATGCCTTCTCTACGATAAAAGCATTGATACCCTTATGTTTTTTCTCGACATCCGTTTGTGCAATCACAAGATAATGGGTGGCCGAATTACCGTTGGTAATCCAGTTCTTGGTACCGTTCAATAAATAATGGTCACCCTCATCGGTAGCTGTTGTGCGCTGCGAAGTGGCATCGCTACCTGCTTCAGGCTCACTTAACAGGAAAGCTCCAATCACTTCACCGGTAGCTAATGGCACCAGATATTTTTGTTTTTGCTCTTCAGATCCGAAGGTTTCCAAGCCCCAACAAACAAGAGAATTGTTGACGCTCATACAGACAGAAGCCGAAGCATCCACTTTGGATATTTCTTCCATGGCTAATACATATGAAATAGTATCCATTCCGGCACCACCGTATTTAGGATCGACCATCAGACCCATGAAGCCCAACTCACCCATCTTTTTGATCTGTGCTGCAGGAAATTTCTGTAGTTCATCTCGTTCGATGACACCTGGCAGCAATTCGTTTTGTGCGAAATCGCGGGCTGCCTGTTGTATCATTAATTGCTCTTCGGAAAGTTGGAAATTCATAATTATATTGTGTTAATGCCACAAACATAAGAAAGTATTTCAAGCTATACAAACAGAAATTAAAGGCCTGAACTTAGAATATTAACTTAGCTCGATTTATATCAGACCGGCAATAGCGGCTGCATGTAATCCGTTATCATAAAAGATCAATGCTTCTTTTCGCAACATGATATCCTCTATTGTAAATGGTCGCCCCATGAGGTCTCTGATTTGTTGAAGAAAGGCATGTTGGTCCACTGCAACCGATACCGTCTTGGCAAGACGGGTTTCAATTGCGGTATCATTTACAATACAATGTCTTCCTGCAAAAAGGGCATTGAGCAATTTCAACTTCATGCCCGTTTGCTGAAAGCTTGGCAGTACATGGATATGCGCTTCCTGTATTAATTTCTGCAATGAATTCTCATCGGGGTTTGCAATGACTTTGATGTGCCGGTTCTGAAGTGATAACACAATCGGCCCCGGATTTTTACCTGCTATGATCAAAGGCACATCGAGCTGATTGAATATTTCTGTGGCAAGGTAGTGTGCCGATCGGATATTTTCCGGAACAGACAGATTACCGTGATAAAGGCAATACGCACCGCTACCTGTCAGACTTTCCACTCTGTCATTTGAATGAAAAGCCGAAATAAGATGATGTCGAACAGATGGATACATCAGTCGGTGATTCGCATAATCCTGCTCTGAGATACTGAGAATATGGTCGAAAACGGTCAAACTCCGTTCATACAAGCGCAACCGATTTGCCTCAAAGGAATAATAAATCTGTTTCAATGCACTGTGGGTATTTTCAGCGAGTTTCATATAATAATCCGATTCGACATTATGTGCACGAAGTAATTTTGTTCTGCCAGTCAATGAAAGGTCTGTGGCATAATAAGTCGTATGTATCCCTTCGAACAAGATGGGAGCATCATCCTGAACTAAATTTGCAAGCAAATCCTTACTGCGCCGAGATGAAATGATATAAGGCAAGGTCATATCCAATCCTTTCCAACCTGTCAGTCGGGGATAATAGAAAACGTCTTTACAATACTTTTTCAATTCGGCCTGTGGCGTGCGGTTTCCATATTGAAAACAATGAAGGGTAATTTCTACTCCAGCCTCATGAAGACTTCTCAGTTTATAAAAGATATCAATCACGCCGCCATAATCGGCAGGATATGGAATATCCAGACTGATGATATGTAGTTTTCTATCCAAGTAATGATTGATAAAAAGTAAGCAATGTGATTTCCTGTTTTTGCCAACAGTATTCCTCTCTGGCCTTGAGGCAATTATATTTGAGGAGTTGGTAACGTTCTTTGTTTTCAAGTAATTCATTCAACGCATCTGCAATCACATTTTCCGCTGTTTCTTTTATCAATACGGCAATTTCGAATTGCTGATTCACCTTGATATATTCAGGATAAGCTACGCACAATTGAGGGATAGCGGCATGCATATAATCGAAAAAACGATTGGCCATGGAGAGGTAATTGCTTTTTCCCTGATTGGTAAAAAGGGTGATTCCAACATATGCGTTTCGGGTATATTCACTCAGCTGTGCCGGTGGCAGATATCCCTTGAAAGTAATCCGATCTGACAGATGATGTATCCTGACCAATTCCTGAGCTTCGGTATAAAAATTTCCTTCGCCGCAGATGATTAATTTCGAATTGACTTTTTTCATGGCCGGAATAAGGGTTTCAAAACTCCGCCCCTGATTGACCGCACCCTGATAAAGTATGTATTGTTCTGTTGGATGCGATTCGACAAATGGCTTTAAAATCGTTGCATTACGGACTATTGAATAGGCCACGCCATACATTTGTTTAAACTCTTCAGCATAGTATTCGCCGATGGTATAGCCATGTTTGAATTGAGGAACAGCATACCGTTCAATCGCTTTCCACATCTTGCAAATGGCCGGGCGACTCACAATTTCCTCCATCTCACAGAAGAGTTCGTGCGCATCATACACACGAGTCTTATTCCGTATCTTCGAGATGAAAAGGCAAGGCAAAATAGTGTCGAGATCGATGGCGCAAATGAGATCCAACCTGGTAAACATCAGATAAAAAAACAAGCGGATATTATATTCAGCATAGAACAATTTTCCCTTTTCGAAGAAACAGAAAATTCTTTTTGCAAGAATAATTTTTCTTCCAGCGTAGGTGATGATCTTTTTCTCCGGCCAATAAGAAGCACGTCATATCCGGCATTCGTCAGTGAAGTGCATATTCTGATCATTCGTTGGTCGAAGTTCAGGTCGTTGGTGACGGTGCAAACTATGCGTTTCATTGCCATTCCTTCTTGAAGTATATTTTCTGCTTTCCTATCATGGCATAGGGCGGTTCGAAACCCGGCATATACGTGGCCCTGATATGACGTGAAATGAGATCGCTGTTCCAGTTAAAGTCTATCTGTTTCAGCACTTCTATCTCCTTTCTAAAGTGCAATGAAGTGCCTCTTTCATGGACGAGATTTTTCTGCGGAGTCAGCGAATAATTGCCATCCAGAATATCGTGGATTGATTCGATAAAAAGATCAATCGAATTATTCAGGGTAAGTTCGTACAAATCGTCGACCCAGCAATTTTCCGGAATATCAAATCTCCTTTCAAATACGATATCTCCATGATCGATACCGGCATCCATTTGATGAATCGTGGTGCCGAATTCTTTTTTATTGTCAACGATGGCGAATGAAAACTGATTGCAACCTCTGTATTCAGGCAGCGGGGCCATATGCAAATTGAGGGCAACCTTTTTTGCTTTTTGAATATGATGGACTTTCAAAATCTCATGGTATTGGACACTATAGAAAAAATCCGCTTCTGGAAGTTCATCCAGCGACTGATAGACCGGAATTCCGTGCTCTAGAGCTAGTCTAGTCAAACTCAGTTCATTCGAAAATCGTGTATTGTCATTGGTTATCAGGCCTGCAAGTTCAAGACCGAGACGCTCTTTCTGTTGGATCAGATAATGCAGACAATGATAACCTATCGGTTTAGACCCTAAGAATACAAGGGATTTTTTTTTCATTTGGCAAAAATAACACCAAAGACTGTAATAACAGAAGTAAATAGCCTCACATCATTCATCTGATTCAAACCGACAAATCCATTCATTATGAGTATTCAGATGACAATGCGTTTGTATTCAACAATTTTATCTATTTTCGGCCTTCGTTCATGGCTTTAAAAATACTCATTCTAACACCCCGTATTCCTTATCCATTAAGAGACGGTGGGTCTATAGCCATGAATCAAATCATTGAAGGTTATCTGGAACAGGGTTGTGATGTGAGTTTGTTGAGCATGAACACCTCCCGTCATTGGGTTGAAGAGAGTACCCTTCCTGCGATGTACCAGCAACTCGTGGAATTCAAGTCGGTATATATCAAGACAAATGTGAATCCTTTATCTGCCTTTTTCAACCTGTTCACTGATAAATCATATAATGTAGCACGATTCATCAATAAGGAATATGAGAAGGCGTTGATTTCAATACTTCAACATGATCAATTTGATGTGATACAATTCGAAAGTATTTATACTTCGCCTTATCTGAAGACAGTCAGAAAATACAGTGAAGCACGTTGTTTCTGTCGTGTGCATAATATCGAGCATTTTATCTGGCAGCGGCTTTCAGAACATGAGACTTCATTTCTGAAAAGAAAGTATCTTGAGTTGCTGACCAGCCGATTAAAGAATTATGAATCGGATGTGTTAGGCAAGTTTGATCTTTTATTGCCGATTTCCAAGAAGGAGGAAATTTATTTTGTAGATAATCACTTGAACAATTGCTTTTATGTGCCATTCGGTGTCGATAGAAAAAAATTGCTTCCCGAAGTCGTCCAGGAAAAAAAAAGTTGTTTCCATATCGGGAGCATGGATTGGGCACCGAATATTGAAGGCGTTCAATGGTTTCTTCAACATGTTTGGAATGTGGTTCAACCTCAGCTTGATAATGTGTCACTTTATCTGGCAGGTAAGAATATGCCACCTTCACTTAGGTCTAAGGAGTCAGAAAACCTTCATATCGTAGGTGAAGTTGAGGACGTAACACTGTTCAGCCTAGAAAAAAATATTATGATAGTCCCTCTTCTTTCAGGAGCTGGTATACGGATTAAAATACTGGAGGCCATGGCGCTAGGGAAAACCATCATCACTACCAATATCGGAGCCGAGGGTATAGGGGCTACTCACAGATTAAACATTTTGATTGCAAACACAGTGGAAGAATTTATCGCAACACTTCATTTCTGTTTTGAGGATACTGAAGAAGCCACGAAAATAGGCAGCAATGCCAGAGAGTTCGTGTTAACACATTATTTAAAAGACAAGATTTATAGTGATCTGATCAATCATATTCAATTAACCCGGTAAGATGTCAGAAAGAAAAAAAATTGCTGTCATCTTATCCAGGTTTCCTTATCCCTTAGATAAGGGTGATAAATTAAGGGCCTATCATCAGATCAGCTATCTGTCTCGATTTCATGATATCTATCTGTACGCCTTGAGTGATGAAACTATCAGCGTCGATACGTTGAATGCAGTACGTCCTTTTTGCAAAGACATCCACATTTATCGGCTAAACAAGGTCGGAATTATCCTGCAGATCATACGTAGTTTCATTGAAAACATTCCGGTGCAGGTGGGGTATTTCTATTCAAGCCGTCTTTACAGAAAAATGCATACGTCCATACTGTCACTTCAGCCTGACACCGTTTATTGCCAATTATCAAGAACAGCTTACTATGGGAAAGATTTGCCTTTCAGAAATGTGATTGATTTTCAGGATGCTTTTTCGACGAATTATGAAAGGATCCAAAATAACTTCCATGGGTTGAAGAAATTTTTTTATAAAAGAGAAGGTCGACTGATGAAAGTTTTTGAACAAAACATGGCTGCTTGGTTTGATGAAACGACTATCATATCAGCCTTCGATAAGGGAAAGATTGAGATCAGCCCCAACCATATTAAGATCGTTTCTAATGGAGTGGATACCATCTACTTTCAATCCAAAAATGCTCCTAAAACTTGTGATTTGCTTTTCTCAGGAAACCTTTCTTATCTTCCCAACCGTCAAGCGGTTATGTTCCTGCTTGAGAAAATTACACCCAAACTCATAGCTTGTAAACCTGACATTAGGATTGATATCGTTGGATCTTCGGGTGATGAGTTCAGAAAATTCGAATCGGCGAATATTCATATTCGTGGTTGGATAGAAGACATTCGTGAATCCTACGATTCTGCACGGATTTTTGTGGCTCCCTTATTTACTGGCGCCGGTCTTCAAAACAAATTGTTGGAGGCCATGAGCATGGGCCTGCCTTGTATCACCACGTCGGTCACTAATGCTTCATTACTAGCCGCAGAGAATAAACAAGTTTTAATCGCGAATAATGAAGATGAATTCGTTCATAAAATAATTTGCCTGCTTGATGATACTGAACTTCAGAAAAAACTCGCATCGAATGCCCGTAACTACGTAACTGCTAATTTCAGTTGGGAGCTAGCCAATCAAAAATTATTGGATTTGTTATAAAAAAAGAGGCCTAAGCCTCAATTAAAAAACATTAACCACTTACTTAGTTGACAAGATACTTACGTTGAGTGGCATACAGGATGACCATAACAACAGGAAACAAAGCACTGAAAAGCATCATTCCGGAAAAAGCGGCTCCACCGAGTATACCCATCATGGATGCGGGGCCAATCAACTCACCCAACACATATACAATGAAGCCCTGCTTTTTCAAGCCTCTTATCATGAAGGCCCCGAAGAAACAAAGCAGTGTAGTCACCATGGTCGCCACAAAGATGACAAGTCTGTTATCACATTGCTTGATGGAAAGTTCTATCGCACTATCCATCATCTTCCCAATAAAACCTCCCATGTCAGGCAGGTCCTGACTAGTAAGTTTTTCAACACTTTTACAGATGGTAAAGTAATTGTAAATCCCGCCGATGGCTCCAATAGCGCATCCGATGTATGTCAGAATAGTGAGGACGTTCAACATGGAAGGGAGTTGAACTGACTCCTGAGATTCAAGATTAAGTTGATCCTGGTTTTGATTGATGTCTGTCATGATTATTATTTTTGTTTGGATAAAAATACAAAAAGGCTCATGGCAATGAGTAATATTAATCCACAAACTTTACACTTTCCACAAGGATAATGAGTATCATCGGGCGGCCGTCATGGAAATTTCAACATTCACACCCCTTGGCAGGCCTGCAACCTGGACCGTCTCTCTGGCAGGATAATTAGCTGAAAAATAATTGGCATAAATCGTGTTGACGGCAGCAAAATGATTCATATCACTTAAAAAAATAGTAGTCTTCACCACATGCTCAAAACTTAATTCCGCTTCAATCAATATCGCCTGCAGATTCTTCATGACTTGCTCGGTTTCACTTTCAATGGAATCCATCATGATAGAATTCGTTCCAGGCACTAACGCTACCTGACCAGAAATAAATAAGAACCCATTCACTTCAATCGCCTGATTATAAGGGCCTATGGGTGAGGGTGCATTGACGCTGTTAATTATTTTTTTATTCATGACACAAAAGTAATACCAATTAAGTTTAAAATATCCGTGTGACGGAGTTTGATATTATATTTGCCGGTCCGATGAAGCATTTACTATATTTAGACACGACAGATAAAAAATCTCAACTTCTCATCTTAAATGAAATTAAAGCGATTTCAATCAGAACGAACGAAATCCAGATGAATCATGGGCAAGTCATCAATAGGCAAATCAAGGATATGTTGGAAGAAACCGGCCTTTCCTGGGGACAAATTGATGGTGTTTGTGTCTTGAATGGTCCTGGGTCGTATACTGGACTCCGTATTTCTTTAGCGACTGCAAAAGGAATATGTTATGCCCGAACCATACCGCTGATATTGATAAACAAACTTGACCTGATGTATCATAGTGCTGCAAATATAGCAAGGGAACAAGCCTTGTGCCCTATTATAAAAGCGAGAGAAAACGAGTACTTTTCGGTCATTTATTCAGCGGGAGGGAATCAAATTACGGAACATTCATTGTCAACTAAAGATGAACTTCAAACACAAATGAACTTACATCAGGCGCTTCTCTGTTTTGAAGAACTTTCGTATCAAACAGAATTTGAACACTTTATACATCTTAACATCTCCCTGAACGAAATTCTAAGGCTTTGTATTGACTACTTTAGAGAAGAAAAATTCGCAGATTTATACAATTCAGAGCCATTCTATCTAAAAAATGTTTACGTTAACAAAATAAACAAGTTATAAACATTTGATTTTTTAATAATATTAGTATTTTTACAGAATAAAAAAATTAATATATCGAAAGTTAGTCAATAACTTTTCTTACAAATTTTTATTTAGTCAATCGTAATACGTATTAAAAATCAATCACATGGAACCATCTAATTTCACTTCCAACATTGTTTCAGTATCAGCAAACGGGACACTCAACCAGTCAAAAATTAATTATGTAGAAGTTAAAAAAGGAGCTGCCATACTCCGCTCAATCAATCACAAATTAAGACAGTCAATAGTAAAACTTCTTGAAGAGAAAGACAAGTTGACCGTTACTGAGATTTATGTCAAATTACGGGTGGAACAGTCCGTAGCTTCACAGCATCTGGCAATTTTACGTAGGGCTGAATTTGTAAAAACATCGAGAGAAGGAAAAAATATCCATTATAGCCTTAACCACGCCAGACTTGAAGAAGTAAATACCTTCATTAAGCAATTATTAAAAAATGACATGGAATAAGTCGTTCAATAAATTTCTTATGACTTGCTTGCGATGCTAGATGCGATTTCAACTACTCAGTATCTTCATTTTTACCTTCAACTTCAATCAACTCACCGGTTTCACTTACCACCAGCTGAATATGTAAAGCATCTATGTCAGGCATAGCTTCCTGAGCATTTGTAGGCACCACGGATTCTTGTTGCAGAATCTCATTCAATCTAGGGAGTTCATCTAATCCGTTTAATCCGAGATAATTCATGAATAGCTTTGACGTATTGTAAGTCAATGGCTTACCTACCATATCCTCCATTCTTCCTGAAATGACTATTAGTTCCTTTTCCAAAAGCTTTTGAACAGAATAATCAGAATTTACGCCACGAATATGTTCAATTTCTCCTTTCGTCACGGGTTGTTTATATGCAATGATAGCCAAGGTTTCCAACGAGGCACTTGACAACCTTTTAGCAAACTTTTCTCCATTTAATCTTGCCAATGTAGGGTAAAAATCCTTTTTGCTTAAGAACTGAAAACCGCCACCAATCTGCCTGACTTCAAACGGATAGAAATCAGAAGCATATTTCTCTACGATGGCATCTAAAGCGCCAGACAACTTTTCCTTGTCAATAACTTCCTCTTCATTCATGGAATCCCTTAATATCTGCTCTATATCGGTCACTGTGATAGGTCTGTCTGAACCAAATATCAGGGCTTCACTTTGCAACATCATCTGCTCTATGGTCATGTGTTCAAATTTTATTTCTCAAATATAGAATACTCAAAAAGTAGACAGCGAAATAGAAATACACAGTTGTGGGTAACTTAATTCTCCCCTCTCATTATGCGTCCATAATGGCATCTAGGCCATTATGCAAACTGAAAAAGAAAACCTATCCGGCATAGTTAATTTACCGGATTTTAGTGAATAATCTCTGTACAAAGCGTTCGGCATTTCAGTATGCAATCGCTCAACATCTGATTTCTTATTCTTACATTTGCGGCCATGACAATAGAGCAACTCAAAGAAATGAGAGAGCGTGTAAACGCACTGGAGGGCTATCTTGATGTAAGAGGAAAGAAAAATAAGATCGAGAATGATAAGATATTAAGCCTTTCCGAAGGTTTTTGGGACGACAATATACGGGCTACTGCCATACTCAAAGAAATTAAAACAAATTCATTCTGGACCGACCTATTTACTAATGCTAAAAATGCAGTGGACGATTTCTCAATCATGTTTGAATTCTGGAAAGACGGGGAAGCGAGAGAAGAGGATGCCAAACAAAGTTATGAGTATGCCATTGTCAAACTCGACGAACTTGAATTCAAGAGCACCCTCAATCAACCGGAGGATGAAATGCCTGCCGTGATGACCATCAACTCGGGAGCTGGTGGCACTGAAAGTCAGGATTGGGCAGAAATGCTGCTACGTATGTACCGCATGTATGCCGAAAAGAACGGATTCAAGGTGAGCGAAATTGATATCCAATGGGGCGACGGTGCCGGCATCAAACAGGCCACAATTGAAATTGAGGGCCCATTCGCCTTCGGTCTGCTGAAATCAGAGAATGGAGTGCATCGTCTCGTACGCATTTCTCCTTTCGACTCCAATGCACGTCGTCATACCTCTTTTGCCTCTGTGTTTGTCTATCCGCTCGTGGATGACACGATTGAAATCGAAGTGAACCCCGCCGATCTCGAATGGGATTTCTTCAGAGCCGGAGGCAAAGGGGGACAAAATGTAAACAAAGTAGAAACTGCCGTTCGACTTAAGCATATTCCGAGCGGAATCATTGTTGAATGCCAACAGGCCCGCACTCAGGGCGACAACCGCGACAAGGCTATCAAAATGTTGAAATCGCAGTTGTACGAACGCGAATTACAGCGTCAGGAGGAATTGAAAAACAAATCCAATTCAAGCAAGAAGAAGATAGAATGGGGCTCACAAATACGTTCCTATGTCTTTCATCCTTATAAGATGATTAAGGACCACCGCACCGATTATGAAGTAGGTAATGTAAATCCGGTGATGGACGGCGAACTGGATGGATTCATCAAAGCCTATCTGATGTTAGGCAGTTCAGAAGAAAATGTTTAGTTTTAATACCAACACCATCCTGTTGAAACATCATCTCATTATATTACTTCTTTCGTTTTGTTCGCAACTTTGCAATGCAACATCGGCAGATTCGACTACAACTA
>CAIQUX010000320.1 GCA_903875055.1 uncultured Bacteroidota bacterium | reverse complement strand
CAATGGGCACAGGAAATTACTTCATCAAATGTACAGAATAATAAACAAAATCAAAAGTCACAACTGAAGAAGGATGCTTGACAAGATAATTGGGGCCTGAGGTATTCTATTATTTACAACCGTTCACTCAATTCCAGCCAGCGGAATTCTTTTTCTTCCAGTAAAGCGATGATGTCTGCCACCCGTTTGGCGGCTAATTGAATCTGGTCAAAGTTGATACCTTCCATACTCATCTTGATTTCAAGATCTTGCTTTTCTTTTTCCAATAAAGGCATTTCTTTTTCCAAAGCTTCAAACTCACGTTTCTCGTTATACGAAAGTTTTTGAACGGCCGGTTTAGGCTTTGCAACTTCTTCTTCGATGGCTGCTTGTTTGCTGCCGGTCAATTCGGTCGTGCCTATCATGGCTTGCTTGACGCCTGCTATTGAAGGGGCGTTATCTCTTTCTAATTCTTTGATACGGAATTGCGAATAGTTGCCGGGGAAATCAGAGATCACGCCATCGCCTTCGAATACAAACAAGTGATCGACCAGTTTATCCATGAAATAACGATCATGGCTCACCAATAAGATACAACCTTGATATTCGAGAAGAAACTCTTCCAGAATTTGTAAGGTTTGTAAATCGAGATCATTAGTTGGCTCATCGAGAACCAGAAAATTCGGATTCTTGAAGAGGATGCTCAGCAATTGAAGCCTTCTTTTTTCACCACCGCTTAATTTGCTGAGATAGGTATATTGCTGTTCAGACGTAAAGGCAAATCTCTCCAGAAACTTCGAGGCGCCCAATTTGGTACCATCGGCCATCGGGAAAAATTCGGCATGGTCTTTCACATATTCGATCACTCGTTTATCTTCCTTGTATTGCAATCCATCCTGGGAAAAATGACCGAATACAACCGTGTCGCCATGATTGATTTTTCCGCTGTCTGGTTGCGCCAATTGAAGCGCAATCTGCAGAAAAGTAGATTTGCCCACACCGTTCTTGCCCACGATGCCAATACGTTCACCACGTTTGAAAGTATAGTCGAACCCATTCAGTATTTTTTTGTCGCCGAATGATTTATGCACCTTCTTCATCTCCAATATCTTGCCACCAAGACGGGTCATTTTTACCTGTAATTGCACATCCGTATCAAGCGCCTTATTCTTGGCTCTTTCTTCCACTTCTACAAAGGCATCTTGTCTCGATTTCGACTTGGTGGTTCTGGCTTTGGGTTGTTTGCGCATCCACTCCAATTCCTTCCTGAAAATATTCTTGTCTTTTAATAATTCACTTTGAGCCACTTCGATACGATGGGCTTTCTGCTCCAGAAAATGACCATAATTTCCCTTGTGGATATACACTTTCTCATTGTCGATTTCAATGATTTCATTGCAGACTTCATCCAAAAAATAGCGGTCATGGGTCACCATCAATAAGGTCACTTTTTGCGCACTCAAAAAATTCTCAAGCCATTCGATCATACTCACATCAAGATGATTGGTAGGTTCATCCATGATGAGCAGACATTTGCCCGCATATAATTCGGTTTCAATCAAGGCTTGTGCGAGTGCAACACGTTTCTTTTGTCCACCGCTTAGTGTTTTGACAAGTGCGTGCAGGTTTGATATTTTAAGTTTGGTAAGAATCTGTTGTAATTCATTTTCAAAATTCCAGGCATCCAGTTCATCCATTTTGGCGAGCAGATAATCCAGTTTATCGGCATCATCTTTTCCGCTTTCGATATATTCTTCATATTCACGGACAAGTTTGACAGTTTCGTTTTTCATCGAAAGGATATTATCCCAGATGGATTTCTCTTCATCAAATTCGTTCTCCTGATGCAGCATCACCAGATTGATATCTTTATGCACCCAGACTGTGCCGCTGTCGGCATGATCTTTTTCGGAGAGTATATTCAGCAGAGTAGATTTGCCGAATCCGTTCCGGGCAATCAGCGCAATCTTGTCGCCTTCTGAAATATGGAAGGTGATATTGGAGAAGAGTTTGCGGACGCCAAATGATTTTGTAACGTTTTCGAGAGTAGCATAATGCATGAGTGTAGTTGTAACCTTATTTTTGAAAGAAGGCAAATGTCGTTTATTTATCAGAATACCTGAAATGAAAATAAGGAGGAGCCTTCCGGAAACAAAACTGCCGCAATCTAATACAGACTGCGGCAGTTTTAATATGAGTCTTTCTGAGTGAAGAACACTTCATTATCACGAACTACGATTATTCGAAATCGAAAAGGTAATAGCGGATGCCGAAACTCAATCCAAGATCAAAAGGATGTGTTGCTGAGCGGTTATAATTACTCAGGGTAGTGTGCATATACTTTGCATAATTGCCCCAGACATGACCTACGTGTCGTGTGTCTTTAGATCCTACTGCCGGTGTGAACACCATTTCATCGTTATTTTCTGAAGAGGAAATCTGATATTCAATTTTGGTTTGGATGAACCATTCCCCCTTTTTACTGTAGCGTTTCGAAGCGCCTAAGGCCATGATAGCACCCCACCCATGATGTTGGTAAGGTCGTTCACTGATATTGGATACATAGGAATTGGTATCCTTATCATATTTGGTGGTCACTGATTTCTTGGAGATAGTTGTGGTTTGGTCGCGGTAAAAATTATTATGTTCGTAGTTTAGCGTCGACGTTTCCGAGTACCCTGTATTGTACGAATAGAATACACCCAGACTGTAATAGGCTTTTGCTTTTTTGTCGTTTCGTGTCTGCATACTGAAGATCAAAGGGATTTTCAGATAAGACATTTTGGTTTTTGCACTGAAGGTAACCACATCACCGATGATAGTATCCTTCCCTTTATAATTCTGATTGCTGGTACTAAATGAAATGCCTGAACTGATAGAAATACCGTTGAGATATTTATGACCGAAATCGAAGCTTACACCGAATCCGGGAGTGAAGGCATATTTCTGTACACTGTCTGCATGCAGGTCCTGCGCATTATACAAGTTTGATTTGTAGACGAAAGCAGTTCCTCCGACAAAAGGGCCATATTGTTCAATCTGTGCTATCGATTTCAACGAGAAAACAAAAAGCACCAATAAGGATAAGGATAATTTTTTCATGCCACTAATGTAATGGGAAAATTTCTGATATTTAAATTTCTTCCTTGAAAATTTCTGAGTGTTGCGTGGCTGTTTCAGAGAATTTAGCACGTTTGTATAGCTTATTATTTTATGATGGCTTTATCCAATGGAGCTTCACCATCTTTTAAAATTGTAATCTGAACCACATTTTCATTCATTATCCATTGATTGCCATCCCATTCCAAACCGTCATACGTTCCGTCCGGGATATAGGTGTATCTTTTGGCAGGATCTCCGATCTGTGACTCGCAATGGTCAAATATAATCTGCTTGGTTTCATTATCATAATTCATAGAAACCTTGGCTCCTTTTTCATATTCGACTACCAAGCGATTGGCTTTTTTTCGTTTGCCGCGGTCAATGACGTTAAAGATTGGTGCTCCGAATACCGCTTGCCCACGCGCGTCGATAGTGAAGGCATCCACCATTTTTCGTTCGCTGTTCATCGAATTGCCATTCCATCCGAATAAGAAATATATATATTTTCCCTCCACAGATTTCATCAATATGTTATAGTACAAGTTCCCATACCATCTCGAATTACTGAACACAGAATCTTCAGCGCCCCTGATTACACTTTCAGACACATCAATTAAGGGAAGTATATCGCCACTCTTTGTCTGTATGATTCCATAATATCGACGATCTACTTCATTTCGTACGATTTCCCAATTATAAATTTTGAAAGAATTGTCGGGTGCTTGCAGGATTTTTATCTTCTCGTTAAGCTTTGTCAATGCTGCATCAAAGGAAGCCGGATTTTTAACAAGTGTTTTAAACACCCGGATGAATTCATAACTACCATCGATACGGCTTTCGTCGAGAGCTGAGAAATACATGCTGTCTGCCAAAAACACAAGTGTGTCTTCCAATATGTCAATCTTGCTAAGCTGGCCAATCGGTTTGTCGTGAATCTGCTGACGTACCGGACTTAGATTTTCAAATTCCTGCGCATGCAAGGCAGATGTGGCAATGATGGCGAAAAATAGGACAAGTAATTTCTTCATGTCTGAAAATAGATTGGAAACAAATGTAAGCTAAAAAATTAAGTGATGTATTCGAACAACAGTTTAAGCAGTAAAATGATTACTGCGAAAAATTAGGTTGCTATTCGATGACCCGGGGTAAAAGAGAAAAAAATTGTAGGTAAAACTCGATGCAAAGAAATATATTTGCCGCCTTAATATTTCAATATGAGCAAAGGACCGATTTCGCAATTTATAGAACACAATTACAGGCATTTCAACGCGGCCGCTTTAATGGATGCCGCTAAAGGGTACGAAGCCCATTTGCTGGAAGGTGGAAAAATGATGATCACACTGGCAGGTGCCATGAGTACGGCTGAGTTAGGTATTTCTTTGGCTGAAATGATCCGTCAGGACAAGGTGCAGATCATTTCATGCACGGGTGCCAATCTTGAAGAAGATATCATGAATCTGGTGGCACATTCACATTATAAGAGAGTGCCTAATTACCGTGATCTGAGTCCGCAAGATGAATGGGATTTGTTGGAAAACCATTACAATCGTGTAACGGATACCTGTATTCCAGAAGAAGAAGCGTTTCGTCGTTTACAAAAACACATCCATCAGCTATGGAAAGAGGCCGATGACAAGGGAGAACGCTATTTTCCTCATGAGTTTATGTACAAGATGTTGCTTAGCGGCGTGTTGGAGCAATACTATGAAATCGATCCAAAGGACAGCTGGATGCTGGCAGCAGCGAAAAAGAACATTCCGATTGTTTGCCCGGGATGGGAGGATAGCACCATGGGAAATATCTTTGCATCCTATATCATCAAGAATGAAATGAAGGCAACGACTATGAAAAGCGGCATCGAATACATGGTTTGGTTGGCTGATTGGTATCGCCATAACAGTGAAGGTAAAGGAGTAGGCTTTTTTCAGATTGGTGGCGGTATTGCAGGTGATTTCCCGATTTGTGTGGTACCCATGATGTATCAGGATCTGGAGTGGCATGATGTGCCTTTCTGGAGTTATTTCTGTCAGATTTCAGATTCGACCACATCGTATGGGTCATATAGCGGTGCTGTACCGAACGAAAAAATCACCTGGGGTAAGCTGGATATTAACACACCTAAGTTCATTGTAGAAAGTGATGCAACCATTGTGGCGCCATTAATTTTTGCCTGGATACTTGGTCAGTAAAAGTTTTCTTTTGTCTAAGAATTTTTGTCAAATGATTTTTTGCATTTTTCAATTTAGCGACTATATTTGCACTCCCTTAGTTCTTACACACATGCGGAAGTAGCTCATTTGGTAGAGCACGACCTTGCCAAGGTCGGGGTGGCCGGTTCGAGCCCGGTCTTCCGCTCATAAAAAGTCCATTCGAAACAGGATGGATTTTTATTTTTGAGGGCAATCCTCAAAAGCAGCTGTTTACCCTGGTGGTGAAATTGGTAGACACGCAGGACTTAAAATCCTGTGGGCAGCAATGTCCGTGCGGGTTCAAGTCCCGCCTGGGGTACAATCCCGATTCGTATGAATCGGGATTTTTTTTGATGACATATTCACATACAGATTGATTTCCGGAAAATAGAATCGTTATGACATCGGTACGAATGACGATCAAGATCGGAGGTTATACCGATTGGAATTTTGCTCTGTTGCAAACTTCCAATCGGCAGTAGAGATGACTCGAAAAAGTTGGCTTTTACAATTCAATTTCGCCAGAGGAGAAAGTTTAGATGGGTTTTGTGGAAATTAACCGCTTATGAAATTATTCGAAATTGATATTTTATTGAATAAATTTCTTTTATCGAAAAAGGCATGATTGAGCTCCTGTTTTTCAAGGATGTTCCTTACTTTCACTTCTTGTTTCATTAAGCATTCTTTGAATCAATATGGCTAAACACTCAACATCAATATTGAACGCTGATTCAATGGGTTTTATCAAAAGGTATCTTGATAATGTTTCTGCTGTTGGTCATGAAGTAAAAGGGCAAAGAATATGGTTGAATTATGTAAAGCCTTATATTGAACATTCTTTTTCTGATACCTATGGAACGGCAGTGGGTGTCATTAATCCTAAAGCCTCCTATAAGGTGGTGATTGAAGCTCATGCTGATGAAATAGCCTGGTATGTGAAATATATTACTGATGACGGTTTTATTTACGTTTGTAAAAATGGTATGAGTGATCATCAAATTGCGCCATCAATGCGTGTTCATCTTCATACAAAATCGAAAGGCATTGTTCAAGGAGTATTTGGTTGGCCTGCTATTCATACCCGGATTGAAAAGGAGCAACCTATACCTGATCCATCAAAATTATGGATTGATGTTGGTGCAAAATCGAAACAAGAAGTGTATGACCTGGGTATTCGTGTCGGCACTATTTGCACGTATGCCGATTCGTTTGAGATCATGAATAACGATTATTGGACGGCACGTGCCTTCGATAACCGGATCGGCGGTGTGATCATTGCAGAAGTGGCAAGATTGCTGACGAATTCCAATGCCAAACTTCCTTTTGGATTGTATCTGGTCAATTCGGTTCAGGAAGAAGTAGGGATGTTTGGTGCGGGTATGATCGTAGAATCCATCGAACCCGATCTTGCGATTTGTACCGACGTAACGCACGATACCAATACGCCAATGATGAATAAAAACATGGACGGCGATGTATCATGCGGCAAGGGTCCGGTTTTAAATATTGCTCCTTCTGTTCATACAAAATTATTCGACTTCATCGAAGAGGTCGCCGTGAAACACAAAATTCCGTATCAATTAGAAGTCACGTCAAATGAAACGGGTACTGATACAGATGCATTCGCCTATGGAAATTGCGGTGTGCCAAGTGCTCTAATTTCATTGCCATTGCGATATATGCATACAAGCGTTGAAACCATTTGTAAATCAGATGTTGAACAAACCATTCAGTTAATTTATGAAGTGATTTTAGCGCTATCTCCAGCAACAAATTATCATTATTTCTGATTGATATATGCGTATTAGTCACTGACCTGCATAAAATCGCTCCAAGCATATGATATGATAAATTCAGGAAATTTCAAGGTAGTAAGTTTGTAAATTTTATCCTGAAATTCAATCGAGTCATCGATGATATT
>CAIQUX010000319.1 GCA_903875055.1 uncultured Bacteroidota bacterium | reverse complement strand
GCTGCCACCTATTTAGCTATGCGAGATGGCTATTCAGATGAACCCAAGTGCTGTCTGATCACCCCGATTGGCTATTTAGACACCCATTTCATGAAAAATGATTGTCAAACTAACGAAACTATCAGCCAGACTAACGAAAGTATCAGCCAGACTAACGAAACTATCAGCTAAACTAACGATAGTATCAGCCAGACTAACGAAAGTATCAGCTAGACTAACGCTAATATCAGCTAGATTAACGAAAGTGTCAGGTAGACTAACGAAAGTATCAGGCAAACTAACGAAAATGTCAGCCAATCTAACGATTTCGTAAAAAATACTTATTTTTGACCTATAAACTCCATTTGTATGTTTAAGTTTCATATCAAACCCTTGATTAAAGCCAAAGGATTTAAAGCCAATACGCAGTTTTTACGAACACGCTATGGCTTTTCACCTCATTATTCAGCCAATCTTATGAATGGTGACGTTCGTAATCTTACCCTGGATAATCTTGAAACCATGTGTATCAATCTCAATTGTACACCCAATGATCTGATCAATTATATCCCCGATCCCAAGCTAATCTTGCCCCCCGATCATGAGTTACATAAAATAAAAAAATCGGATTCCTTGTGGAATCCGATTGAGCACCTTAAAATGTTGGCTCCCGAAGATCTTGATGAGATCAACAAATATATTCAGGATTTCAAGCAAAAGAAGGCGAACCCTTTATAAACAATATGGTTTACACGGGGTCTTGGTGCGTTGCCATCGTCTTGCCAGCGATATACACCTGTGCTTGGTTTCTATTCAATCACACGTATTTCGTAATCGCAACTCTGTGTGGCATCCGCGTTTTGAAGCAGAAGGTGATTGGCACCGACATTCAGACTACTGCTTTGATGTTGCGTTGTCTGCCCCGGTGCTACATCTGCCGTATTTCCTTCCATGACATTTGATTGCGTAGAAAGACAGAATGAAAGATGAGTACTGCCCAGGTTTTTTACTTTGAATGTTCGGCTATCCATGTAAGGTATCTCCGCGATGTTGAGAATCTTACCGGGTAAGAGGGTGCCTTCATAATCCGGTGCGGTGATAGCACCCGTGTCGTCAATACCTCTTGCATTCGTATACGCATCATACAGCGTTAGGTTTGACAGCATGAATACCGGCATGACCTGATCGAGTTTCAAGGTGAGCACATCATCGGCTTGCTCAAATAAACGGGTCAGGTTTTCTAATTCTGCACTTCGCTCACCAATACGCACACGCGGTTCCTGAATGATGGCGATGAATTCAGCGAGTTTCGTGGTCAGTGCGGTATTGTCGGCAGGTAGTATGCCAAACGGTGCCAAGGTAGCTACCACAGGGGTGGCAAGCACAGACACTTGTGAAGCATACACATAGAATTCGGCATCTCGCATAGCGTCGAGCATCGAAGGCGTCAGGTCGAGCTTTTCAGCTTCTTGTGGCTTGTTATTCAATCGCATGTAGGCCACATAGGCAGTGCTCATTTTAAGGGTGGCTTTGCTCAATTCGGCTCGTTTATTGGCCTTTTGAACAGTAAAGCCCGTAATGTCAAGGGCAGTGACACCAGCACTGTTCACGATTTTTGTGACGATGCCATCCAGTTCGGTCTTGATAGTGGCCACGGAGGCAATGGTGGAGGTGTCTGCGGCATGTAAGGTTAAAAAACCTTGTACTTTTTGATACATGCTTAGTTTGTTTTCTAAAACATTGTTCATGATTCATAGAATTTTATATGATATTAATTCCTACTCTGCTAACCTGTTTTCGGATTCCAAGGGCGGGGGCCTTGTCACGGGGGCGCCTCCCGTTTTTGACCTGATTGCATGACAAACATACCCATCGTATATTTCCACACAAGTGGTTTTTATCCAGCGAGCAATATTTTTATTCAGCGGGGAGAAATGACAATAACTGGGATTTTTTGGCGTCTAAAATGACCCTTTTTTCGAAAACCGCTACGCTGAAAAACAGCCTTTTTTTGAGAAAATTTGACCGGGAAGCATGAAATTCAATGCTTATCCGTTAAAGTGCACTTTCATGGATACATGGCCTATGGAAAATGGCGTTAAGAAATGATGGACATGAGGCGTAAAAAATACCTTTGTCCGAGTAAGCGTTGGCAGTGAAGCGTAGCACGAGTTTAGGTATTTTTAGCCGAATGAACATTATTACAGCCATTTTTCATCAGCCTTGATTTTTTTGTTTCTGTTTGCATTAAAGCAAAAAGAGAGGAAGATGAGGATAACCATAATTGGCGTTGCTTAACGGATAATGAGTTGTTATTCAAGTTAGCTTCCGCGGAGACTCCTCTTTATAACTTATTACTCAAATAGAAACCAAAAAGCAACATATTACTCATGAAGATTTTTTCAGAGACATTGACATCATAATTCAATTTTGTGCGCAGTCCTATCCTCATGTATTTGAGAAAGAGGAAATGAATACCGTTGGTCATATCGATTTGGTACTTTTTGAATTGCTGTATGTCCCTACCCTTGACAAACAGACGACTATTGTTTTCCCAATAGAAAAACTTCCCGATTCGATGTATCGGTATTTGTAGCTGTGCCGACAAGCCGAAATCCATCTGCTTGTGTTTTCCTTTCCCGACACCGTATAAAACGTCTTCCTTGCGAGTGTCGTATAGTTTATCATTTTTAATTTTCGTGATTTGTCCACCCACAAGGCCGATCTCCAATTTGGATATTTTCCAGAAGTCATACGAGAGGCCTCCTGCATACATGATATAACCGGGTGAAAAATACGATGACACTAAAATGGCTTTGCGCTGATTGGCCGAGTCGGGCCGATATTCCCACGATTTCCATAACTGGCTTTTTACCTGATAGGAAAGATTGACATTAAGCTTGCGGTAAACCGGTGAATTGATATCCAGTTTGTATGAATACGAATCTTCGTTTTTAATGCTGATACTGTCAATATAATGGCGGAAGCCAAGTTCATTGAACAGACAGGCATTGACAGACAAATATTTTGTCTTGAATTGATTCGTGATATTGAGATTGTAGTAGACATAGAAATTGTTTTTCTCTGTCGACTGATCTCTTGAATTCAGATAGTGAAAGGCATTCACAGAAGTGAAAAAATCGAGGCGGAAATAATTGGTAAATTCCCGCCAAGATTCTTTCGAGGTTGAATCGCCTGTGTTTGTTGTTCTTTTATTTACCGTGCTATCAGGAGGGTTAGGCGATTCGGTAGTAGGCCTTATGATAGTATCTTTAATAAGGTATTGAGCAATCGTTGGTATTGGCTTCACCAGGATCAGATAAAGGAGAATATGAATACCGTAATGCCGATTGAATGTCATGATTAAAACGTATGAATTATTTTATCGGGTGATGACCAATATGAATTTACCATCCTGATAGTGTAATGGATAGCTTCCTTTGGTCAATAGGGCATTTTTAAGCGAAAGGGACGTGACAATTTTAGAAGGCAATACCACATCCTCGTCAAGAAGGAAGCTGTTCTTACCTCTCAGATAGTCGATAGCCGATGACTGTTTATCGATGACTTCCTTTTCATCAATTAAAATGAATAATTTGGAATCTGTATTGTCGTATCTGAAGATGAGGTTGAGTTCACCTTCATTCGCATTCGCTGCAAGGCAGATACCCAGACCTTTACAGCCGGCGCTTTTGCGGCCTATGCTTCCTTTTGAATTCGACTCAATGGTAGTGGCCTTGTTTGTGTTTATGCATAGCATGAGCGCTATGAAGAGAAGAATGGATTTCATAATATGGGTTTTTAATGAGTAATAATTGACTTCGGGTTAGGTCTTACTTGGTATTAATGTGTGAGTATGATAAACCTGCTTATCACACTCCGATAAAATTGGGTAGTAGAAAATAGATTGCTCTGCAAAATTGTCAGAGTTTCATTTCTGAAAGGAGCATCGATAGCGTTATTTTTCTTCCACGAATTTCCCGAATCATATTACCGTTTGAATCGATGATAACAGTATTCGGCACTCCTCCTTCGCTGATTTTTCGTTTCGGGTTAAAAGCATTCAGACAATTATCTTGTTTTGTCGTTTCGTCAGTGCCGTATTCTTTTGGGTCGATGATGTAAGAAAGAAAGGGATAGTTATTTTTCTTCAATAATTCCTGCGAGTAGCGAATGTTGATATTTTGTTCGATGAGAATCAGATCAACATTATCATGTAATAACTTAAGTGAATCTGTCCAGACCTTCATCTTTGACAAATAGGTTTGACACACCGGGCACCATGAGGCCCAGATAACTGCAATCGTATATTTATTTTTTCGAGCTATAGAGACCAACTGATTTTTATTTATATACAGAAATTGATTAGGCGTTGATTCGGCTGAAATAGATTGCATGTTAAACTCACTTAAATAGATTGATTCTTCCTTATTCACTGAGCTTGATCCATCGTCAATTTTTCGAGATACTACTTTGTTTATTGTAATGCATCCAGTGAGTAGGGTCGCTATGATGATCAGAATTATGATATATCGTTGCATGGCTAAAATTATTTAAGCACAGTTTTTAGAAAATTCGTAATGTCTTCTTTAAACAAATAGCCAGACTTAATAATGTGTCCCGTTTTATCAAAAAATATGGAATAAGGCACACCAATGATGGTAAACCTGCATTCCTCGCAAATATCATTTCTGAATTCGAATCCCTTATACCTGCTGTCTCCTTTTTCTTTATAACGGTCTCCATCTATCATATAAACGGGAAATGATGTATACGAATTTTCGCTCAATACCCGTAACATCGATTTAGCGTATTTATACTTTTCACTACTGCATAATATAACTCCTAACCTGCTTTTATATTCATTGCGGAAGAAAGTCATATTGTCAAGAAAGGAAGGAGTCCCTTTACAATAATTGACAAAAATGCCAACCCAGTATACCTCAGCATCGCCGGATTGTATGATTTGATGAAGCAGGTCTTTATTAATCAAATGAATTTTAGACGTGTCGATCTGCTGTTTTTTTAGTTCTTTATTGAGTTTTTCCTGTGAGTAGCAAAGGGTGTTTGCCAATATCAATAAGAAGAAGAATATTGTTTTCATATATATTTGTTTTTAATTCTATGATTTATTTTGGAGTATTTTGATTTATTTTATTTCTCACTTTCCATTTAGAAAGTGATTGTAAAATTTGTATGATGAGTTTTGATAAACAAGTTTTTTATTTTCAATGC
>CAIQUX010000318.1 GCA_903875055.1 uncultured Bacteroidota bacterium | reverse complement strand
TTAAATTACAATTTGGAAAAGTAAGATGATACTTTAATTCGGTCGGCGAGACACCTACCGATAGGTAAATAGTAATTGTGTTTGCAATTTTAATCCCAATTTGGATTACAGATTACTTATAAAAAGCATTTGATATCTTCACTCATTTTATCTATTATTGAGTAATTAATATTGACATATACTTTTGATCAAACAATGCAATTAATACGACAATTAGATATTTTTGATTTGCACACAGATGCCTTGATTAATGAAATTGAATTGACTGAATTTCATCTGGAAAATATGATAAAATATTTTGATCCTCCGATTGAAGACAATCAGATGTACATGCCTTATAAAATTGATGAGGAACGTAAACATCTTTTTCCAGACATTGAATTCAATTTTGATAAGTATGAATATTTCTTGGCTTGTTATTCAATTTAGTTCGAATTTACTAACATTGAAACGATGTTACATGACATAGAACCAATGTTACATGACATAGAACCTATGTTACATGACATTGAATCAATGTTACATGACATAGAACTTATGTTACGTGACATAGAACTTATGTTACGTGACATAAAACCAATGTTACGTGACATAGAAACGATGTTACGTGACATTGAACCTAGGTTACATGACATTGAAACGATGTCCGCTAACATGAATATTTACATGAACAAATATGCCATTCCCCCGTTTACGGCTTTCATCAACCTATAGCCTCAATCAGGAAATCATTCAAAGGCTTACCGGCTTTGTAATAGTTCATGATGGTTTTGAGCAAGGTAGCGGATGTCAGTTGCTCAAACGGAATTTCAGCCACATAGTAAAAGTTCTTATTGGCCAGTAAAGGTTGCTGATCGAGCAAACTCTTGAACGCCGGAGCTAGTACTTTGTTCTTCTCGCCTTGTATGCTGCCAAAAAGCTTGACAAATGTATTATCAGAAATCAGTTTGTCAAAGGCTTTCATATTCTTGGCTATGGCGTTACGTACATTCAATAAGGATTCTTTTTCCAGCATATAAGCGCCTCCATACACCATGATATGCTCAGGTGAGATTTCAATATAGATACCGGGACTCTCCTTGACCTTTTTGCCTTTAGCCGAAATGATGGCCGACATATGTATCTTATACGGCGATTTATCCTTTGAAAAACGGATATCACGGTTGATTCGCGTAATAGCATCCTTGGCTTCGATCTGAATGGACGAATCTAGTTTGAACGCCTCGTTGATGACATCCTGAATCAGCTTCGTGAACGGCAACTTGACATCCTGTTCGTAGGTCTTTTTGTTTTCGTTGAACCAAGTGGTATTGTTATTCCGACTCAATTCCTTGAAGAAAGCAACAAAAGCAGGGGTAAAATAAGTAGCCATAAATCGTGCAATTAAATTTTGATTTTCAAAATTAGATTTTATATTTACAACATGAACAACATTTTTTACAACATCTGTTATCGTTATTATTATACTATTCACGGGAATGGTTGAACGTTACTATAGATTAAGTAAACTTAAAAAATATGACACAGCCGTTCCGAAAGAACGGTTTTTTTTATACCTAAAAACCACTAAAAATGAACACACATCACGAAACAGAAACTTTGGTCAAACGCCCCACCGAACAGATCTATGCCGAGTACACACCACACGACTTCCTTGTCTGGAAAACCTTGTACGACCGTCAGATGAATATACTCACACCCAATGTATCGGCGGCCTATCTCGATGCCATCAAGACCATCCGATTCACCAATGAGCGCATACCCGATTTCAGTGAAGTGGCCAATATGCTGCAACCTTTGACGGGATGGAGTCTTGAAGTGGTACCGAATATCAGTCCCACCCCTACCTTCTTCAAATTCCTTTCCCAAAAGAAATTCACCGCCACTTGCTGGCTCCGCAGTATGGATCAACTCGATTATCTGGAAGAGCCGGATATGTTTCATGATGTGTTCGGACATGCACCCTTGCTATCGAATCAGCCCTATGTCGATTTCTTTAAAGGCATGAGCGATATAGCCCTGAAACATATCGATAATCAGGACAAGATAGATCTGTTGGGACGGTTATACTGGTTTACGATCGAATTCGGCATGATCAGAGAACAAGGCAAACTTAAAATATACGGAGCCGGTATCATTTCTTCCAAAGGAGAAACAGAGCATTGCCTGAGTGAAAAGACTACCCATCTGCCCTTTGATGTGGCCACCATCATGAATACCCCTTACAGGACGGATGTGTTGCAGGACAAGTATTTTGTGATCGATTCGTTCGAACAATTGTATGACTCTTTGCCTGAAATAGCAGCCTTTCTTGAAAAATAAGCACCTGTGATCGTTTCATTGCTTCTCATGATGGACTACTTCGTCTCTAAAATCAATTCCTACTCAGCAATTAGTTGATGTATGGGTACTCACTGTATGGCATTGTTACCATTTATTCTATTCTTACCCTACTTTTGAAACCGAAAGCAATAACGCTTTCATCTTCAATTAACATAAACTCATTAGCATGAATCAAAAATCTATTTTGTTTTTAATCGCCTTATGTCTTGGCTCCTTTTTCGGACAAAGCCAGATCGTAAGTACCGAAAACTTTAACGCTACTACATGGCCACAACAGGTTGGAGTATCAAACCTGACTCAAGTGCAACGGTCGCAGGAAATGTTTGGAACCGCCAAGCAACAGCATTGACAAATCCAACAGCCACGGCTCATAGTGCCCCTGCAGTAGCCCGCTTCAAAAGTCGAAGTTTTGCTGCAGGCAGACAACAACTTTTAGTTAGCCGCCCTATCGATTATACTAATCGCGGAACAAGCGCAGCAAATCTAAGTTTATGGATGTTCAGAGACAGCCTTGTTGCTACGAATCAGGATAGTTTGACAATTTGGGTTAATTCAACAGATACGATCACTTCAACAGCAGTAAGACTGGGTGTTATTGCTCGTAACAGGACAATTGCACTTCCGGATACGCAACATGTAAACGGTTGGTATCTATATACGTTTCCGATTCCGGCCTCTTTTACCGGTACGAACACACATTTTATCTTTGAAGGAACCAGTCAATGTGCAGTGATAAATCAAGGTGCTTATATTTATATCGATGACATTTCATTTGATGAGTTTCCGGTCGTTTGCACCGGATCACCCTATGTCGGAACTATCGTAAACGGAAATTCTTTGATTTGCGGAGGAACTGGTTCATCCTCATTAAGTCTTACAGCACCAATTATCGGGTTCTCAGGTATCACCTACGCATGGTCAAAAGCAACGGCAGCTACTGGACCATGGACGGCCATCGGCACTAATTCACCTACGGC
>CAIQUX010000317.1 GCA_903875055.1 uncultured Bacteroidota bacterium | reverse complement strand
GTACTAGATATGAAAAGGGTGCTTCAATACCCCGGAGCCTGAAAATAGGCATTAGATTCAATGTAAGCATACGTCAGTTAGTTGTTAGTTGAACAGACTTCATCGTCTTTGACATGTGTTTATCAAAAATACTAACTCAGTTTCTAAAATCCTAACCCGGGTTAAAAATTTATGAACACGGGTTAGCAATTTACGAACACGTGTTAGCAATTTACGAAGTCAATATACCAAAAGTATCACTTCGATTATCCTTACTGGAAACCAATTATTCATTTATTGAACACATATCACTGTTTAGCGAAACTAGATTAACATACTGCGAACACGAAGTAATAAAATAGGAAACTGTGTTCGTGAGGAAGGAACACGGGTTAACAAAAAGCGAACACAACGCAGTAAAAAAGGAACATGGGTTAACAAAAGACGAACACAGGTTAACAAAACGCGAACACAACGCAGTAAAAAAGAAACACAGGATAGCAAAAGGCGAAACTTAATATTTAGCTCCGCTGATACCGATATTTTCAATCGGATGCCAGGTGGTTTTTATTTCCTGTAGGTCTAATATCAGATAAGGGTTTTGCGCTTCGTCTCGGGTCCAGTCTTGATGCCAGATGAAACTACGTTTCACATTCAACGATGAGTTCTCTGCCATCACTTTCTGCTCGTCTACATTCTCTCTGCAATAAATCACTGCATTCACATCCATATGTGTCGAGAAATGTGCATGCAGTTCTTTGCTGGTTCCGGTCAGTATGTTCACGACGCCGCCAGGCATGTCGCTCGTAGCGATGACTTCTGCAAACGTAATAGCGCATAAGGGCTTGCTCTCGCTTGCCAACACTACACAGGTATTGCCACCGGCTATGACCGGCAATACAGCACTTACCAAGCCCAGCAAAGAAGTATCCTCTGGGCCAATTATACTGACCACACCCGTCGGCTCAGGTACTGAAAAATTAAAGTGCTGACTGGCCACCGGATTCACCGAACTGAATAAAGCCGAGTACTTATCGCACCAGCCGCTGTAATACACACATCGGTCTATACTGAGTTGCACTTCGCGTTCGGCTTGTTGTCTTGTGTTTCCCTGCAAGATCAATTCGTCCACAAACTGCGCCTTTCTTCCTTCTATCATTTCGGCCATACGATAGATGATTTGCCCTCGGTTGAAGGGCGCTCGCGTACTCCATCCGTTGAAAGCGCTTCTGGCTGCCACCAAGGCATTTCTGAAATCTTTCCGGGATGAAAGACAGACATTGGCGATCACCTCGTTTTTCTTATTGAGTAATTTATAATAACGTCCGCTTTCTGTTCGTGGAAAGGCGCCACCGATATAGATTTTGTAGGTCTTGAGTATTTCGAGTCGGGACATAATTCGTATTGTTAGTAGGGCGAAGTTACAAGTTACAAGTTATCAGAACAACATGAAAAAACAGCGTCCTCTTTGAAGAGCAGATGTATCTGATCAGATAGACAGCGCTTGTGCGAGATCAGCCAGTATATCCTCCACATTTTCGATACCCACACTCATACGTATCAATCCGTCAGTGATACCCGACTTCAACCTCAGTTCTCTGGCCACTCCCACATGCGTAGTACTGGCCGGATGCGAAACCAGTGTGTCGCAGGTGCCTAATGACACTGCATGTGTACAAAGCTGCAGCTTGTTGATGAATTTCTTTCCGGCTTCAAAGCCGCCTTTCACTTCAAAGCTCATGAGGGCACCGGCATGCTTCATCTGCTTTTGGCAAAGGGCATAATCGGGATGTGATGTCAGCCCCAGATAATTGACAAATTCAACATTCGGATGATTGGCCAGAAAGCTGGCAACCTTTTCGGCATTGGCGCAATGTCGGTCCATACGCAATTCAAGAGTCTTGATACCGCTGCTCAACAGATAGGCATCGAAGGCATTTGAGTTTCCGCCAAGCAGACGATGATGCTTAGTGACTTTCGTATTCATCCATTCAAGATCTCTTCCTATCAAAATGCCACCGATGGCAGTGCCATGACCGTTTAAGAATTTGGTCGTGGAATGCATCACGAAGTCGACACCGAATTTGAAAGGTTGCTGAAGGTAGGGCGTAGCAAATGTATTATCGACAGAAACCTTGCAATCGTATTTGTGAGCCATTTTGGTCAATGCTTCTATATCCACACATTGCAAAGTGGGGTTGGCCGGTGTTTCGAGATGCATCAGGGTAATCCCTTTTTCAGATTGAAAGGTTCGTTCCACAGCATCCAGATCTTTCATATCGATGATGATGGTTTCGATACCCAAGGCAGGTAAGACCTTGTCGACCATTTCCTGGGTGCCGCCATAAAGCGAATAATGCGTTAGAATTTTTTCTCCTTCTTTCACATTCGAAAGCAACAAGGTGGTCATAGCTGCCATACCGGAGGCATGCAACAAGGCTTTGAGTTCAAGCGGTGTGCCGTCTTCATTGATAAGGTTATACGCTTCGAGAGCGGTAATCTTATTTTCGACCTGGGTGATGGTCGGGTTGCCGAATCGTCCATAGATATATCCTTTCTCCTTGCCGGTAAACAGATCAACGGCATACTCGGCGCTGTCGAACAGGTAGGTGCTTGACGCATAAATCGGTGTGATATGGCTGCGATGCTGTTCGGCTTCAAAACCGGCATGTATGCATTGTGATCCGAATCCGAGTTGGAGGTCTTTCTTCATGTGTTTATTTCTTACTTTTGATATTCATTTCTGAAAAATCAAAAGTACTATACATGAAGGAAATACTTCTCAACTATACCGAGTACAATGTTTGGGCTAACAGGTTGATGGCTGATGTGCTGAGCACACTGACCGAAGAACAGGCGACGAAAGAACTGGGTGGAAGTTTTTCTTCTATCCGCAAAACGGCTGAACATGTCTGGTTGGCAGAAAGCTTATGGATGCAACGTCTTCTGATGGCTGAACATGTGATCTTTCCGTCAGAAAATTTTTCAGGCGATTTGAAGGAGGTATGCGGTCAATGGTTGAAGTGCTCCGAAGAGCTTCATCTCTTCACACAAAAAATAAAGGACGAACGTGGCCTCGAGCATCAGTTTCATTATACCAATATCAAAGGGGTGTTTCAGAAAAGCAAGGTGTGGGAATGTCTTCATCATGTATGTAACCACAGCACCCTGCATCGCGGGCAATTGATCAGCTATCTGAGACAAGTCGGTATGACTAAAATTCCGGCGACAGATTTCATTGCGTTTTGCAGAAGCAAAAAATAGTGTTGCAATTATTGTGCATTTACTGAACGTTAATCATGCCTCATCCCTTCTGCAACTTTAAATACATGTTTCAAATAAGGGAATAAGGCATTCATGGTTTCAATGGCACCTCTGCTTGATCCTGGCAGGGTGATGACGAAGGTGTTGCCTATAACACCAGCCACACCGCGTGACAGCATCGCATAGGGTGTACGTTGTTGTCCATACGCACGTGCGGCTTCCATAATGCCGGGTATGTCGCGATCGAACAATTCGCTCACCGATTCAGGAGTCACGTCACGGGGAGAAAGACCGGTGCCTCCGGTAAACAAAATCAGGTTATAGTTTTCGTTGACGAGCTTTTTCACTTCCTGCTGAATGCGTTCCTTTTCGTCGGGAATGATGGCATAGAAGGAATTCTTCATATCGAACTTCGCTAATTGTTCTATGATACTCTTACCGGCTTTATCTTCTTTCTTACCTGCACTGACAGTGTCGCTGCAAACGATGACGGCCGTTTTCAGATCGAATTTTAAAGGGTCATTATAATCGCTTTTGCCCCCCTTTTTATGCAAGAGACGGATACTACTTATCTCAACATTCTTGTCGATGGGTTTCAACATATCATACATGGTAAGTGCAGTGATGGATGCGCCATGCATGGCCTCAACTTCTACACCTGTTTTGTAGATCGTGGCTACTTCCACTTCGATATGAACCGTCAACCCGTCGATTGTATGACGGATAGCGGCATGCTCGATTGGCAATGGATGACAATCAGGAATTACATCGCTGGTCTTTTTAATGGCCAATAATCCGGCAGCCCGGGAAAATTCAAACACATCTCCTTTGGGTACGGTTTTATTTTGAATGGCGTCTATGGTTTCCTGTTTGCTTACTTGTAAGATGGCTGTTGCGGTGGCCGTGCGAAGCGAACTTATTTTATCGAGGATATTGTTCATTAGATTTTTTTGAGCGTTGCATATATTAATTAATCACGTCTGTCATTCCGGGTCATTCGATGATTTCCATACATAACCTTCATCAAACAATTCCTTGCCCCAAACAGGAAGTTCCTTCTTGATT
>CAIQUX010000316.1 GCA_903875055.1 uncultured Bacteroidota bacterium | reverse complement strand
TGCTGAAAAAGTCTGAAGTGCATCAGGTACGAGCCGGCAAAACGAAGCTGTATTGATATACTGCGAGTTGCAGCCGGCGAAGTAGATGGTGTGCTTCAGGCTAACGAAATTGTGGAAGGTTTCGTAATAGTTGAGGTGTAAGCTTATTGAACTTATTGTCTACAATGTCATGCACCTTAGTGCACTACTTTTACGCTGAAATATGAAATCATCCTTAAATTGAGTGCTTTTCAGCGGGCCCTATGTAAAGACTGCCTCTGTTTATTTTTTATACTCTATCTGTGGCACAAGTCGCAGACATTGCGACGGCTTTTGTGCTTAATATATACTTGCACGAGCGGAGGATTCAAAAATTTCAATGTAGGCAAGAAAAATCTTGTTAGTCTGGTGAATACGTGACAGGGCTACATTGTGCGAAATTCGTCTTGGCTGTTATAGCAATCTTATAATGTTGAATAAATAAGTTGAGTAGTCTTTTAAATTCAATCTGCTTCGCTATTGGCAATACATCTTCTGGTTTAGTATTGTGAGTGGTGAAATTATAGAGGAAGTAATCGATTGTGCCGTTACGATTAAAATAAATTCTATTGAAGCATCTTGTTTGCTTTTCCCAAACGAAATGGTTTTTTATTAGAAAGTTTCCAAAGTCTTCCAATAATTTATAATAGGCATCAATCAGGGCCTCTTGTTCTTTGTCAGTTTGAAAAACAGCTTTAAATGCTTCAACATTAATCGCGTCTTTATATTTATTATCTAGCTGCTCAATCGACACTCCATGTTTACTTAAATCATCAAAGTTTTCACCTATATGTTGTGCAAATGTTTTTAAACATGTTGTAATCAACATTATGACCATTAGAGTTCTGCTTATCATAGTAATCTTATTTTTTTAATGTTTCGATTTGCGTTGGTATCACACCAATCAAATATACTGAATTCTATTTTAATCTGCCGTTATTGTTATGTGCGGACAGATACATTACTAAAACCAGCGAGGACATTGCGCCAGCTTTTGTTTTTAAATGCACTTTACGATAGCAGGGACGACTATTTAGTTGGTTTTTTCTTCTTCATCCTCGCTATAAAATTGTTTGCAATACCAAAACATCTTCTTCTATTTCAACAAAGAAAAATAAGATTCAGGTATTGCCATACCTAACTGTCTCGCCCTGTCTACATCAAGTAAGGCATTTTGTTTATCTCTCGAATAAAAATACGATTGTGACCTGTTAAAATAGAATTGAGCCGATTTTGGATTCTGAGCGATTGCCTTATTCAGCCAAATAATACTTTCATTGTAATTTTTCAAGAACTGATAATTGGCACCAATTTCATTCATAACCTCACCCGAAGAATCAATACTGATTAAATGTTTAAGATCGGATATTGCTTCTTCATATTTCTGCATATGTTCAAAACACATACTTCTTGTTCTGTAATTATCTTTATTTGACGAGTCAATTTTCATCGACTTATTCACATAATACAGACAACTATCATACGCACCCTGCCTTCCAAACAAATTCGCGATATTGACAAGTAGAGTGGAATTATTCTGATTTAGTGCCAATGAAGACCGATAGTCCGCGAATGCCAAACTGTCTTTCCCTAATTGAAAGTAAATAGTCCCACGGTTCATAAGGGCAATTGTTGCTAATTTATTCATTTGAATAGCTTTGTTGAAGAGTTCTAATGCTGCGTTGATATTACCCTCTTGTTTAAAGGCCAATGCGCGATGGGAATAGGCTTCACTGCCTGGTTCAATTTCAATCACCCTATCCCATAGAGCTACATTGCTCTTCCATGTATTAGTCTGTTTATTCGACATATAAGTTAAACAAATTGAAACGATAGCTACGGCCACAAGTCCAACCATTGGAGGCTTACCTCCATGACGACTGACCCACTCTTGAAACCCATAGCCAATTATTAAGAAGATTCCTATAAGTGGTACATAGGTATATCTGTCCGCCATGACGGCGCTTCCAACTGGAAAGAATTGAAGGACCAGCATTAGATTTAAAACATAAAACATAAGGGAGAACGCAATCAGTCTATTTTTTCTAAACGTTCGGATAAATATTAATATCAATCCTAATCCAAATATCAAAGAAATATAATATGGGAGGGGGAGGGATTCATTCAGCGGTGGATATTGATACATTGCGCATAAATGAATAGGTAATACAGTCTTCAAAATATACATCATAAGGCCATAAAATCCAAAAGTGAACTTAAAGCTTAACGGGAAATTTTGAATATATGAAACGGATCCCTGAATAGTTTGAGCTTGCAAGGTTAGTATCCCCATAACAAGAGAAAGACCTAAGAAAGGAATTTTCTCAACCCATATTCTTATAGAACTGCCTCTCCGAATAGCATAATCGATTGTCATTAAGACGAATGGGAATATAACTGCCGCTGGTTTGGAAAGCAATGAAAGTATAAAAAAAATGAATACAGGAACTATCTTTATGATGGATTTGGCTTCAAGATATTTCAGATAGGCCATCAGTCCGGATAAAAAGAAAAATGTGTAAAGAACATCCTTACGTTCAGATACCCAGGCTACCGATTCCACATGGAGAGGATGAATACCGAAGAGAAGTGCAGTAATAAAAGCGATCCATATTTTCTTTTCTGTGAGCCGGTAGACGAAAAAGAAGACGAGGATAACATTCATCAGATGAAGCAGGACATTCAGCGCATGATAAGAACCAGCATCCTGACCTGAAATGGCATAGTTCAAAGCAAGTGAGAGCATCGTAAGCGGATGATAATTTCCCTGTAATGGGGTAAAAAGTAACGCATGTAAATTGCTGAATGACCTGATCATCTGATTATTGATCACATAATCAGGATCATCCCAAGTGACAAAACCGGACTGAAAAGAAGGCAAATAGGCTATAATCGTGAGTATTAGAGGGATTGAGATGAATGGCCATAGCATTTTTGGATTCCGTCCTTTATCCGGCAAAACAGAGGTACGCTGTTTTGGCACTTCTTTCAAAGGAATTGCCTTCACCATTGATAACTTGTTTATTTTCTTACTCATAGCATTTCATTCAATTAGATTAGATATTTCACCCAAACTGTCCCCTCATGTTGAACTTCCTTTTTTGATTTGATATTGATTCATTTTATTCATGCTGAGCAAAGGTAATTTTTATATTTTATTCGATAATGTATACTTCGTTCTTCAGAGTCACGACAACGAAAATTCCAACTACGTCTTATCCCCCTGTCGGACTCTGCGTGATGGCGTTCTTTCATTGAACCGTCGCAGCATCCGACATATTGATAGTTTTCCTATCTGGTTTCCATTCGTCGAGACTGCGGAGATCAAAGAACATTAGGTCCGTGTACTTCTATCCTGCCTAAACAACAATTTCTTCCTTAAATGTCATTAATACCTTCCAAATGTATCAATAACAAATTTGCTTTAGAGCATCTTCCGGCACCGGATATCCAAGACGGGCGGCATCCCTGATATCAAGACATGCTGCATTTTTATTTCCGGAAAAATTTTCTGCCACCCCTCTTAAAAAGTAGGCCTTAGCATAATTCACATCTAATGAAATTGCCTTAGAATAATTCCTTATTGCTTCATCGTACATTTTTTTTTGCATATATACACTACCACAGTTAAGATAGGCAATAGAAAACCGGGGATTAAGATCAATCACCTTATTATAATCTGACAAGGCTTCGTTGAACTTGCCTTCATCGAGTAAAACATTACCTCTATTAACATAAGCCTCAACGTATCGGTTATTGAACTCAATAGCTTTGGTAAAATTGAAAATCGCTTTATCTTTTTGTCCAATATTTGAAAAAAGAATGCCACGTTCTAAATAAACATTCGGGAAATTTGGTTTCAAATCAAGGGCTTTGTTATAATCGTTAAGTGCTTCCTCTGTCTTGTTTTCGGCTCTTAAAAGATTAGCCCGATTAATATATGGTTCAATATTATGAGGGGTTAGTTCGATTACCTTGCTATAATCCTTGTATGCCAAATCATATTTCTTCATTGTCATAAACATATTAGCACGGTTAGCGTAGGCATCACCATAGTTAGCATTTATTTCTATAGCTTTGGTATAGTCAGCCACCGCGCTATCATACTTCTTCAAATTTACAAACACAGATCCTCGGTTATTATAGGCTTCTCCGAAGTTCCTGTTTAGTTCGATAGCTTTGGTATAGTCACTCAAAGCATCCCTATATTTTCCTTGGTTTATTAATACATTTGCACGGTTGTTATAGGCAAAAGGAATAGTCTGGTAATTGTCAATCATATCATTCCAAAGGGTCATTTGATCTTTCCAGATTCCACACCGGGCAAAGGTCTTTACTGAAAAGAAAACGGTAAATCCACCCAATATTATTATAGATATCGATTTGAATTTACTATGCCATAGTAGATTCAATCCTTCGCCAATGAGGTAAAACAACCCAATTGAAGGAATATAGCTATAGCGGTCTGCCATGATTGCACCGCCAACTGGTAACAACTGGAGTACCAGAAAAACAGATATGGAAAAAAAACCCATCCCGAATAGAACTTTTCGGGAGAATCGTAACGAATAATAAATCAAGAATAAAATTCCTAACAATAAAATCACGTAAAAATAATATGTGTCGGGAACAGCACTTCCTGTATTTAATGGATATGGGTAAAACGCAGATTGTTTCAATGGAATAATCAACTTAAATATATAGGACATATAGCCATAGCATGCAAAAACAATACGCTGGGGAAAAGTGTAGTTTACAATATCGGTTGCTCCAGATGTTTTTTGAGCAAGTATTCCAATGATTCCGAAAAGTATTGAAAAGCCGAAAAAAGGAATTTTTTCGATCATTCCCCTCACATTAATAGTTCGTCCCTTAAAATAATCTGTCAAAATAAAGAGTACAGGAAGAGAAACAGCCATCGCCTTTGAAAGCAATGAAGCAATAAAAAGCAGCAAGGCAAATATGTAGTATTTAGTCGCTTTCTTATCAGTATAATTTAAATAACAGATAAAGGATAACAGAAAAAAGAACGTGTAAAGCAAATCTTTTAGTTCTGCAGCCCATGCCACTGATTCGACATGCAGAGGATGGATCCCGAACAACAGCGAAGTGACCAAAGAAATGAGGTGACTTTTAGTCAATGATAGTATAACTCGGGCAACAAGTACTGTATTCAGAATATGAATCAATAAGTTGACAACATGATATTCAGATGCCTCTAAACCAAAATAATGATACTGTATCGCATACGCAAGGATTGTTAATGGATGATAATTCCCTTTTACATAGGTTGAAAAAATATTACGTAAGTCAATTGTATGCACCAATTGATTATTTTCAATATAGTTATAGTCGTCCCAGTAAACAAAACCATTCAACAATGAAGGATAATATACAGCCACTGTAAGTATCAGAATGAATCCTAAGGCAACATAATATTTCCATGCTTGCCCATCAGTCTCTTTTGTCAAGTCAGGTATACTTTCCTTCCCTTTAAAAATAACCTTTTGCCTTTTCATTTTCATATATTACAATAATTTTTATACGCCTAATCTAATATATTCCCTTGACATTAACTGTTTACATTAATAAATTATTCCTTCTCCGCAAAGTATTGACAACGAAAATTCCAACTAAGTTTTATCATCCTTTCTGAGAACGAGGAACGCTTCGATGAACGGATTGCTGAATTATTTCAACTTCTCTTTTACACTCAACATCTTCTTATCATTTCGAACAACTTCCTTTTCAATATACTTTTTGTACGCCTCCCAATTATCATGTTGGGCTGATAGTTTAAGTTGTTGCTTTAAGTATTTAGCGTATTGTTCTAATCCGGCTAACTGTAGCTCTAAAAATTTTACGACAAATTGATTTTTGAATTCAGGGTTGACTGTTGCCATTGTGTGTTGTTTTTGTTGACTATAAAAATACTATTTCATTCTCTATAAGTATAACATAGATTAAAAATACTTTTTGTCGCCGGGGATACCTGCGGTCGGTGAAAGCATTGTTTGTAACGGGTAGATACAAGCCTTCTTTCTCCACATTCAATCTGACAGACAACAACCTCACTTATGGTACCAATTTCTACAACAATCCTTTTACTACACCCACTACATCAGCTAATCGACTTACGTCGGTACCACCTGCGCTGGCAAAGGTCTGTTGTCCACCACCACCACCTTTGATCAGGGAAGCAACATGATTTTTTATGATCGATGGGGCATCGGTTTTCTTCAGTTCAACAAGGTCATCCGACAACAATATTGCCACATTGGGTTTGCCACCGGTATTGGCCACAAGACAAACCATATAAGGCGCCCTCAGGTCGTTTTTCAAATCAAAGGAAACTTTACGCAACGCATCCGCATTGCTGACTTCCAATGTTTCACCGATGAATGAAATACCGTTGACGGTTTCGACTTTTTGCAACAGATCATTTTTGATACCTATCAGCGCTTTCGCCTCCAGTTTTTCAAGTTGCTTTTGCAAACTGTTCTTTTCTTCAATGAGCGTTTCAATACTCTTTGTCAGATCTTTTGGATTCTTGAATTGCATTTTGATGTCATTCAATAGCGTCAATTGGGTATTGATATAGCTTTCGGCTTTGCAACCTGCGAGCGCTTCGATACGACGAACACCGGCCGCAATCGCGCTTTCACTTGTAATCTTAAAGATTCCCAATTCACCCGTATTGGCCACATGAGTACCTCCACATAATTCGATCGAGTACTTAGGGTCGATGATGACGACACGTACCACATCGCCATATTTTTCACCAAACAAGGCCATGGCGCCTAATTTCATGGCTTCATCCTTTGGCAAGCTTTTTATCACGACAGGAATATTCTGACGGATTTTCTGATTGACAATTTTCTCAACTTGCGCAATTTCCTCATCGGTGACTTTGGCAAAATGTGAAAAATCGAATCGCATATAATCGGCATTGTTCAAACTTCCCTTTTGGGCGATATGTTTGCCCAATACCTGCTGCAAGGCGGCTTGCAAAAGGTGGGTAGCCGTATGATGACGTTGAATTTTTCGACGACCTGATGTGTCGATTCTAGCTATCACGTCGCCATGAAGATCACCTACAATTTCATCCACGAAATGTATGATGAGGTCGTTTTCTTTTTTGGTATCTGTCACCGTTAGTTGTTCACTGCCGATGGTCATGGTTCCGGTATCACCCACTTGTCCGCCACTTTCAGCATAAAAAGGTGTTTCCTCCAATACGATTTGGTATTGATCTTTTCCTTTGGCACTGACCTTTCTGAACTTGGTAATTTTTGTGGTCGCTTCCGTCTGATCATACCCGACAAATTTTACCGAATGACTATCGTTCACCATGATCCAATCTTCCTTATCAACCATAGAATCTTTTTGGGAACGGGTTTTTTGTTCCAATAACGCGGCTTTAAACCCGGCTTCATCGACCGTCCAATTACGTTCGCTGGCAATAAGGGCCGTGAGATCGTGTGGAAAGCCATAGGTATCTGACAATTCAAAAGCCACCTGACCTTCGATTTCTTTTTTCGGATTCTCGAGTTTGAAATAATCATCGATACGTTTCAATCCGCTGTCGAGTGTGCGCAGGAATCCGTTCTCTTCTTCAAAGATGACTTTTTGTACAAATGCTTCCTGCTGTTTCAATTCAGGGAACACGTTTTCGAATTGTGTGGCAATCAACGGCAGCAGCTGACTTAACAAAGGTTGCTTATAATCTAGAAATGAAAAATAATATCGAACGGCTCTACGTAAGATTCGTCGAATCACATAACCGGCACCGGTATTGGAAGGCAATTGTCCGTCGGCGATGGCAAAACTGATGGCACGAATATGATCGGCGATTACGCGGAAAGCGATGGCCTGTTTGCTATCGCTGAAATCGTATTTCTTAGCAACGATTGTTTCCGTTGCTTCAATCGTTGGTGTAAATACATCCGTATCATAGTTGGATGTTTTCTTCTGCAAAGCACGCACCAAACGTTCAAAACCCATTCCTGTATCCACATGTTTGGCAGGAAGTGGCTCCAATGAACCGTCTTTTTTACGGTTGAACTGAATAAAGACATTGTTCCAGATTTCGATCACCTGCGGATGATCAGCATTGACCAACAACGCGCCTGAAACTTCTGCACGTTCTTTATCACTTCGCATATCGATATGGATTTCGGTACAAGGACCACAGGGACCGGTATCACCCATTTCCCAGAAATTATCTTTCTTATTTCCTAAGAGAATACGCTCTTCGGGCACAACCTTTTTCCATTCTTCAAAGGCTTCGTCATCTTTTGGTATTCCTTCTTTTACATCACCTTCAAAAATAGAGACATACAAACGGTCTTTTTCGAGTTTCAGCACATCGGTCAACAATTCCCAACTCCAGGCAATGGCTTCTTTCTTGAAATAGTCACCAAAACTCCAGTTGCCCAGCATTTCAAACATGGTATGATGATAGGTATCGACGCCTACTTCTTCGAGATCGTTATGCTTACCGCTCACCCGCAGACATTTTTGTGTATCTGCAATACGCGGATGGATAGGTATTTGATTACCCAGAAAAATGTCTTTAAACTGATTCATACCGGCATTGGTAAACATCAGGGTCGGGTCGTTTTTAACCACGATGGGAGCACTTGGCACAATATGATGTCCTTTGCTTTTAAAAAAATCCAGGTAAGCTTGTCGTATTTCTGATGAGGTCAGCATGAAGAATAAAATAGTTTAATGGTCGCAAAAATAAGTAATCACGGTTTAAAATTCAGACTTATTCCTTCTTTCTATCCTTCACTGACAACCGTTTTGCATTTTATGAAAACAGCTAATTTCAATTGGCATTCTCTATCTTTGAAACCCGATATCTTATTTTGAAAAAAGTCAAATACTATTACAGTACCCAAACACAGCAGTTCGAGCCTGTGAAAGTTCCATTGGGGAAAAAAATACTTCGCGTATTTGGTCTATTGTCAGCCGTATTAGTGGCGTCAGGTATCATAGTAGCCATTGCCTTCAGGTATCTGCAGTCGCCGAATGAAAAGCGAATGAATGCGCAGCTTTCCTATTTAGAGGAAAAATATGATTTGCTAAAAAAGGATCTTCAAAAAACACAGGATGAGACTGCCCAGTTAGAGAAACGTGACAACGAAGTCTATCGCGTGATCTTTGAAGCAGACCCTTTGCCAAGCGATGTGCGCACAGGCAAAATCACACTCGATGAAAAAGAGTTACAAAAAAAGCTGTCGCCATTTACCAATGACGAATTGATTACCGCTCTCGAAAAAAATATGAAGGCGTTGAAAACCCGACTTGATTTTCAGGAGAAATCGTATGATACCCTGCAAACATTCATTGAAAACAAACAGGCCCTGCTCGCCAGTATCCCGTCGATACAGCCTGTATCGAATAAGCAACTTGAACGCATCGCTTCAGGTTTCGGCGCGCGTATCGACCCTATTTACAAAATTATCAAATTTCATGCAGGCCTTGATTTCACGGCCCCTGTGGGGACTCCTGTGTATGCCACCGGTGATGGCGTGGTGGAAATTGCTGAATACAACACTGAAGGATATGGGAATAATATATGGCTACGTCATGGTTATGGTTACCGCACCCATTATTGCCATATGATCAAATTGAAAGCCGTACTTGGCAAAAAGGTCAAACGGGGCGAAGTGATAGGATGGGTTGGAAATACCGGAAAAAGCACCGGGCCTCATTGTCATTATGAAGTAGAGAAAAACGGAGAGAAACTAGATCCCATCCATTTTTTTTATAATGACCTGAAGGCCGAGGATTATGATCGACTTGTAAAAATAGCCGGGGCAGGCAACCAGGCTTTCGACTAGGAGCTGTTTCGTTATTGGCTTTGTGTTTGCCTACATGTCAAATTCTGATTACCTTTATCCTCACATGCAACAACTTTCCCTTTTCGAACAGATGCAACTCTTACAGGTAGATAAGAGGGAAGTCGAAATTGATGAAGCTAAGCTCACCAAGGTCTATTATACCATTACGGAAGTGGCCGAAATGTTTCACGTAAACGCTTCACTGCTTCGGTTTTGGGAAAAAGAATTCCCGAATCAACTGGCCAATGTAAAGAAGAATAAAAAGGGCGACCGGTATTACAACAAAGCCGATATTGCCAATCTCAAATTGTTGTTTCATCTGGTGAAAGAAAAACGAATGACGCTTGAAGGCGCGAGGGAATATTTAAAAAACAACAAGAAGAAAGTCAAGGACGATAAAACTTTGGTGGAGAATTTAGAAAAAATAAGAGAGTTTTTGCTAGATTTGAAGAAGAATATCAATTAAACAAATAAGTCAGGAAGAATGAAACAAATTATACTCGTACTCTTAAGTTTTTTAAGCATAAAGTCTATGATGGCACAGGATTTTGTCAGAGAGGAAGATAAAAAAACAGGCAAGGTTTTGCTGAGGGGTAAGATTACGTTCGATAATATCATCAATGAAACAACCTGCAAATGGTTTGACACCGGTGTAAAAGCGTATCAACCAAACAGGAGCGCCGTTGATGAACTCAGCAAGATTTCAGGGGATTACCGATTTGTAGTGTTTGCAGGCACCTGGTGCGGTGATACTAAAGACCTGCTTCCGAAATTTTATAAAGTACTTGTCGAATCCGGGTTTGATATGCGCGCAATCGAAATGTATGGCGTAAATCGAAATAAGGAAGCCTTAAATATTGAAACCACCTTATATGGTATCAAAAATATTCCCACCATCATTGTGATGCATCAATTCAGGGAAGTAGGTCGAATTATTGAAAGTGTCAATACATCTATTGAAGAAGAACTGGATGCCATAATCCGTAAAGACTACTCTTCAGTACAAAAAGAACGAATCCAAAAATTCAAATAAAAGTTTCAGTACATTTGAGTTGCACCTTTTTCAGCACATTGATTAGTAAAGGTTCCATTTCCTTCGAAGGCATATTTGTTTTATCGACATACACAAGCATGAGATGAAGTGTCTTATGCTGCTCTGACAAGGATTTTTTTAGCTCCGGCTTATTGACCCTGTATATTTCCCTGACTTTACGTTTAATTGAATTGCGGTCGACGGCTCGTCTGAAAATCTTCTTCGGGACCGTGATACCGAATAACAATGGCTCAGTGACCACTTCATTTTCAATCAAGCGGTAAAAAACTTTGAAGGGAAAAACAAAAAACGCTTTCCCTGAAAGGAAAAGCGTATCAATATCTTTTTTGCTTTTCAACCTCTCGGATTTCGATAAGGAGAAAGGCTTCGTCATGGACAAATTTTATTTCAATCGACTCTCGTCGGAAACACTTAATTTCTTACGTCCTTTTCTACGACGTGCTGATAATACTCTGCGTCCGTTTGGAGTTTCCATACGGGTACGGAATCCATGTACTGATTTTCTTCTGCGACGGTGAGGCTGGAATGTACGTTTCATACTAATCTAATTTTTATTCCTGTTTTTAAAAGGAGGGCAAAAGTAAGGACATAATTTTAAACTTCCAAAGATTACTGGTATTTATATCCCACGTAAGTAGTTTTGGATGTCATCGGTCCGCCGTTGTTCCATGATTTGAATAAAGTGATGGTCAAAACACCGCTGTTCAGACTTCCGCTTCCGGAATAACTGGCAGTAAATGTTCCCTGTATTCTGGTTTGGTTGGGGATGGTAACATAATTTCCGTTGACGGTTGCATTGACGACTTCATTGACTGAATCGCGCACAGAAAAGAACTGTATCGAAAATTTATCAGTCAAAGCTTTTACGCGTAGTGTATCATCATTGTCATCGGGAATTGTGCCATTGGTCAATCTTGTACGAATACATGCAAAATAGGAATCAAATTTTTCATTCACACGGTGCTGACAGCTGTCGCCTTCATAACCCGCAGCGCAAAGACATTCGCCGTCATGACACGAACCACCGTTCTTGCATTCAACAGCCCGTGTCACACAAGGATTAGGTTTACAGGCCGTAAAATAAGATAATATGCCAAAAAGGGACAAAATCGTAAAAGAGGTATATAAAATAGTCTTCTTCATTCTTTAATATTAATGTTGAACAAATTTTGTGGCATTCAGCACACAATCTGTGTAAAGGCCTGTGGTATTGTCCTTCTGTTCTACAAACAAGGTGATGTAAATGCCCTCGATGTAGCCATTTCCTTTATAAACAGTATTACCGATGGTCTGCTCATCGATACTGATTTTATCCCCGTCAACAGTGGCATTGATGGCACTATTTTGGGTAAAAATATTATAGATACTGATTGCATTCGCCAGATTCCCGGGAGCAATAATAACCGTTCTGTCGTCAGGAACAGTCCCGTTGCAACGATACGTTCCTTGCCATGTGCCGATGAATTTTTCATATGTCTTCGTATCGCAATAAGGGCCTTCAAAGCCTGTGGGGCATTTACAACGGCCGTCACGGCATACACCATTGTTTTTGCAACTAATGTCTTTGCATGGATCCTTGACACAGGCATTAAAGACAACTCCCGTCGCAAGGAGCATAAAAATAATGACAGTGCTAAAAACCAATTTTACATGTTTCATAATTCAACGAATGGATAACAAACTTAGCTAAAAATATGTAACTTTCTTATCAATCCTACTTATTTTTTAAATGATTCCAACCTTGTGCTGATAATTCGATTCGATTATTGCCATTTGTAATCAATACTTTACCATCTTCCGGTTTTGTTATATGGCCAATGATGTTCAGTAATTCGCATTCTTTTACCTTTTCAAAATCATCCGGTGATATCGTAAACAACAGCTCATAATCTTCGCCGCCGTTCAAAGCGCAAGTCGTCGCTGCAATTCCGAATTTAGCTGCCCCTTCTTTGGTTTGTTCATGGACTGGAAGTTTCTCTTCGTAGATGGTACATCCGACCTCACTTTGTTTGCAAATATGTAGCAGTTCAGAACTCAGGCCATCGCTGATATCGATCATGGATGTCGGTGTCAGATTATTTTCTTTGAACCAGGCTATCATTTTTCGTCTCGCTTCAGGTTTCAAAAGTCGTTCAATGATATAGGTATGATTTTCGAAATTGGGTTGAATATTCGGATTCTCAACATAGATCTGTTTTTCCCTTTCCATCAGGAGTAACCCAAGATAGGAAGCGCCAAGATCGCCGGTCACACAAATCAAATCATTTTCTTTAGCACCACTTCGTGTAACGAATTTATTCTCTTCCACTTCTCCGATGGCAGTCACGCTGATCACAAAGCCTTTCTGAGATGAGGTTGTATCGCCACCGACCAGATCAACACCATAACGTTCACAAGCCAGATTCACACCATCATAAAATTCATCGAGCGCTTCCACGCTGAACCGGTTTGAAACGGCTATGCTCAATGTGATCTGGGTTGGTTCGGCATTCATGGCGTAAATGTCTGACAGATTCACAATGACCGCTTTATAACCCAGGTGCTTGAGAGGCGTATACATCAGGTCGAAATGAACACCTTCAACCAGCATATCGGTAGTCACAACCATTTGCTTGCCAAAGGTATCGATGACTGCCGCATCATCACCGATACTTAAAATGGTGTTGACATTTCTGGTTTCATTTTCTCTGGTCAAATGTTCTATCAATCCGAATTCGCCAAGCGAAGCAATTTCTGTGCGTTCTGACATGTTCTTTACTTTTGCGCAAAAGTAACTAATATTCTTTCTCGGCTTCATCTTAACTTAGGTCTTGCTTACTGCCTATCAATGAAATTATTTGAAGCCAAACACTTTTTCCTTCTGTTTTGTCATCTACCATTGCCGCATGAAAAAAACAGGTCTGTTCATTCTGCTTATCTCCCTATTCTTCGTCTCCTGTAAACGTCACAACATTCAGGAACAAACCCAATGGGCTTCAATCTTTAAGAAATATAGTATCGATTCGGCTTGCTTTGAACTGGCAGATAACAGCCATGAGCAAGTGTTTTATTACAATCTGAAAAGGCTTTCGACTCCCTATACCCCTGCATCGACCTTTAAGATCATGAATTCGTTGATTGCGCTGGAAACCAATATTGCCCCGGACGAAACCATGGTCATTCCTTGGGATGGCATTGACCGTCATCGTGCAGAGTGGAACAAAAATATGGATATGCGTGAGGCGTTCAAAGTGAGTTGCTTGCCTTATTATCAAGAGCTGGCACGTCGTATCGGTGCGGTAGAAATGCAGAAATGGATGGATACCGTAAAATATGGCAACCGCCGTATAGGGCCTAAAATAGATGAATTCTGGCTCAATGACACCCTGAAGATTTCAGCAGATGAACAAGTCGGATTGATGAAAAAACTTTATTTCGACAAGCTTCCATTTTCGCAGCGTTCGCAACGCATCGTGCGCAGCCTGATGTTACAGGAAGATAATTCAGATTATCGTCTCTATTTCAAAACCGGGACAAGCCAGAATGATGAACGTACCCTCGCTTGGCTTGTTGGCTTTATCGAACGTAAAGAAACCCAGATAGGAGTCGTTACAAAAAAGGAAGAGACCAATTACAAACCGTATTTCTTTGCGATGAATATTGAAACGAAGGATACCACGATGGATACAAGAAAGGTGCGTTTAGAAATAGTGAAGGCCATTCTCCGGGAACGTAAAATCATTAAGTAAGCTGCTTGCCTGCAATTACAACTCCACACAGACATTTTT
>CAIQUX010000315.1 GCA_903875055.1 uncultured Bacteroidota bacterium | reverse complement strand
GTGGAAGGTTTCGTAATAGCTGAGGTGCAAGCTTATTGAACTTATTGTCTACAATGTCATGCACCTTAGTGCACTACTTTTACGCTGAAATATGAAATCATCCTTAAATTGAGTGTTTTTCAGCGGGCCCTATTTAGAGGGATACAGATTCGCCGATATCTCGTATGCCAAGCCTCCACCGCCTTCATCGGGATACATTTTTCAACAATTTATTCCTTTTTACAAGGGAAGGGTGAAAAACGGAAATCTTTTTTTACATTTGCAGCCAAATTTAAACAGCACCCTCTATGTCAGGTCAGTTAAAAGAAGTCAGATTACGTATCAAATCTGTTGGAACAACCCAGCAGATTACCAAAGCCATGAAAATGGTAAGTGCGGCCAAGCTCAGAAGAGCTCAGGACGCCATCACCCAGATGAGGCCTTACGCTGAAAAGTTGCAGGAAATGCTCAGTAATATCATAGCCAATGTGGATGGAAATGTCGGAGGTGGTCTGAATACTCAACGTCCGATTGAGAAGGTCTTGTTCATTGTCATCACCAGCGACAGAGGTCTTTGTGGAGGTTTTAATGCGAATTCAATCAAATTGGCCAAGTCAATCATCAAGGAAAAATATGAAGCCCAGCATGCAAAAGGGAATGTTTCCATTTTGCCTTTAGGTAAAAAAGGGTGGGAGAATTTCGTAAAGGCAGGATTTCCTGTGGTAGAAGACTATTGGACCATCTTCAGCGACCCATCTTTCGATAATGTCAAAATAGCGGCTGAATATGTGCGTAATGCCTTTGTGAATAAAGAATATGACAGGGTAGAGCTAGTGTACAGCAAGTTTAAGAACGCCGCTACGCAGGAATTCGTTTGTGAGCAACATTTGCCGATTCCTAAACCTAAGAATGCAAAAAGCGCTAATCTCGATTTTATCTTTGAACCATCAAAGGAAGTCTTGATTCAAGAGCTGATGCCAAAGATTTTGAATACACAAATTTTCAAAGGTGTATTGGACAGCAATGCCTCTGAACATGGAGCCCGTATGACCGCTATGGATAAAGCGACAGAGAATGCAGAAGAATTATTGAAAACATTGAGAATCTCTTACAACCGCGCCCGTCAGGCTGCTATCACCACCGAACTTACTGAGATTGTGAGTGGAGCGGCGGCTTTACAAGGTTAATCATACTAATTATTAAAAAAGAAAACCTGCTTTTTATGGCAGGTTTTTTATTTGTATTGTATCAGTCTGTTTGATTATTGAATCCTGACAAAGAGCGTGTATTTTTTATTCTGATCGGTGTTGATCATGATCCGTAAACTTGGACGAAGCGGATCTGACGTGTATTTATATTCAACGTCCTTGACGTCTTCCGAAACATTGGCATAAATCTCATCATTCGAATGATCGGTGTCTTCCCATCCGCCTTCAAGGCAGTCTTCCAGTTCAGTCTGTAATTTTTCGAATTCAATCAGAATTAATTCATGGTCAGTGAAGGTTTTGTATTCGGCAATAAACGCGCGTTCTTTCTTATACCATGATAAATAGCTTCGTTTGGCGCCCTTCAACTTCAATTTACTTTCATTTATTTTTGTGGTCGGGTTGGTTTCCTTGCCTTCAATATCCTTGAATTTAGAGTCTTTCCCGGCTTTGATAATGGCTATCAATTGTTTGCACACCTGTTCAGTCAGATCCTCGGCAGGATTGTTATTAGTAACATCACGACTTTTGCTTATGGCTGTCTTGTTTTCCCTTTCCTCTGCCTTGTCTGCGTCGTCTTCCTCCTTTTGTTTTCTTCGGTTGATGGCTCGTTCCTTGGCTTCAGCTTCCGTCAGAGGTGCTTTCTTTTCATGAACCGTATTTTTTTCTTTTTTCGCATCCTGATCATCAGCCTCCAAATCGTCAGCCTCTTCATTTTTATTTTTCGAGCTCTGTTTTGTTTTTTGAGAAGAGGTTGTCCCTGTGTTCTTTTCGTTAACAGTGGCGCTGTCTGATGTTTCTTTTAGTAATTGGGCTTGCACCGGTTTCCTATCAGAAGGATATTTAGTTATCAGCTCTGATAAAAGCTTTGCGAATGTATTCGCTGCTTTTGCTTCTATAAAAAAGAAGGCATCTGACGGCATCATAGACGTGGACATATCATTTTTAATGAGACTCATACATCGTGATGAATCAACACAATGGACATTTACGGTAAACCCGGATGCGTTTTTTTCAACGATGATACTTCCGATTTCGCTGAGCTTGAAACGTTGCATGCTGGTTTCATTCTTCTTTTGTTCAATAGTGCCTATTGGCTCGTAGATTGCGAGTGGCGCTGCATTGTCGGCACTATAGAGAGTGATGTATCTATTGAGTTCCTTCACAAGATCCGATATGGAAGTTTGGGCAATGGCGCTGGTGAAGGATGAAATGAATAAAAGGAGTAACAAGATTCTTTTCATCTGGATATGTATTTATCATTACAATATTACATTAAAAAATCAGAAGTACAAGAGCCGGTATTCTTCAAAATAAAGGCCTATTCTAGCCTGTGTTTTTTATTTGATACCATGTTTTCATGTGTCCATTCAAGTGACTTGATAAAAGCTGCATTTCTTTCGGGACATGGATTGATAGAGCAAAGACTGCATTGTGTTGACACACAGCCATCTATATGGATAAAAAATTCAACCTTGTCATCATAGTGAATACGAAGCATATCTGTCATCGATTCAAGAATATCGTGCCCCTGATTGACAGTAAGATAGAAGGGCACTGTCAAATGACAATCGATATGATAGAACCCGGCATAGTCAATCACACGCATGTTATGTACATCTATCCAATCAGAGTTTCTGTTATCATTCATCACAGTGACGATTTCATCAATAATTTCTGAATCAGATTCATCCATGATACCTGAAACAGATTTTCTGATTATCTTATAACCGGTATAGATGATGATGCACGCGAAGACGAGTGCAGCAATACTGTCAATCCAGAGATATCCTGTAATCAGTAATAGGCCTATTCCTAGCAACAGTCCAACGGATGAATACGTATCCGATTTCAAATGTGAACCGCTGGCAATCAGGATAGGTGAATTCTCTTTCTTCCCTTTGATGACACAAAGATGACCCACGATGTAATTAATGACGGCAGAAATGGCAATCAGGATCAATCCATAATCAAGCTTTTTTAGTGCATGTGGATGCCAAAGATTATTGATGGCTTCAAATATGATAACAATTCCTGCCACAGCAATCAAGATACCTTCAATAGCTGATGAGATAAATTCTACCTTTCCATGCCCGTATGGATGCTCCCTGTCTTTAGGCTTGGCAGAAAGGATGATACTATATAAGCCTATAAAACCGGCGACCACATTGACTATGCTTTCAAGCGCATCAGTAAGTATGGCCACAGAGCCGGTGATATACCATGCAATAATTTTAATGATAAAAAGCGCAACCGATACAAATACCAGGTTTCGTTGCATGCGGACTGTCTGCAGGGTTTTACTCATGCTGCGAAGATAGGAAATGGCTTGTCAATCGAATACAAATTCATGAGCAATCATATAGTATTTCAATAGTAAAAACGCTTTTCAAAAATGAATTTAGTCTATTACTCAGGAGGCATTATTTTACTTCATGCATTAATTTTCTCACAAGCGGAGAAATAGCAATCAGGACTATGCCGGCTATCAACGCATAGATGGCTAGCTGATAATAACCATCCGTAAATCCGTGTAGTTTAGTCAGTACGCTGGCTTTCTCATCAGGGCTTGACATACTTGCTCCGAACAAACCGGCCGCGTATTGTCCATAAGCACTGGCTAGAAACCACATTCCCATCATCATACCGCCCAGGTTTTTAGGTGATAATTTTGTAATGATGGAAAGTCCGATAGGGGAGAGGCATAATTCTCCAAAAGTGATAACCAGATAGGCTAGTGTGAAAATATTCAGTGACGTGATGCCTTCTGCATTGGCAAAGAAGCGGGTATAATAGAAGACCCAAAATGCCGCAGCCAAAAATAAAAATCCGACGCCGAATTTGATGACTGTATTCGGTTCCAGATTTCTTTTAGCCATCGCCAACCAAAGCAGACCCAACAATGGACTAAACACGATCACAAACAATGAGTTTGATGTATTGTTGATGATATTCGGATTGATATGCAAGAATAATAAGGTGTCGTTGAGATTGTATTTGGCAAACAGGGCCAATGATCCGCCGCTTTGTTCGAAGAAAGCCCAAAATATAATGGAGAAGATGATGAAGATAAAAGCAGCAATCAGTTTTCGTTGTGCTCTCAACTCCTTGGCCTTGATAATCTCATAAATGAAATACAAGATAGCCAATGGACCCACGGTATACATGAAATAATCCGTGTAATCGGTATTCTTGATCATGATAAAGATCAATGGAATGGATAATAAAGCACCTGCATATACCGCGGCTTCATTCATCAATCGTTTCTTGCTGTCCATTGCTGCAATCGGGGAATCACCGATAGGTCCCAAGGATTTTTTGATAAAGAGAAATGTAATTAGACCGATAATCATGACAATGGCTGCGGATAAGAAGGCATAGCTCCAGCCAAAGTTCTTACTGACGCCAAGATATACACAGACAAACCCACCAAGCAAGGCTCCGATATTGATGCCTGAATAGAACAAGCCGAAACCGGCATCTCTTCTCGAATCACCTTCCTTATATAAATCACCTACCATTGATGAAATATTAGGCTTGAAGAATCCGGTACCGATGATTGACAATGAGATCCCCAGAAAGAACAAATCCTTTGGTGAAACGGCGATCATGATATTACCCAGTATCATGATGATGGCGCCGAAAGTGAGTGATTTCTTATACCCAAGGATCTTATCAGCAAAGATGCCGCCTATGAAGGTGAAGGCATACACAAAAGCCTGAATGGCGCCATATTTCAGATTGGCTTCCTTGTCGGAAAAAGAAAGTCCGAGCATCTTGTCTGCCATGAAGATGGTAAGCACTCCGCGCATCCCATAAAAGCAAAAGCGTTCCCACATTTCAACCAGAAACAAATACCATAATTGCTTGGGATATTTGCCTTGAAAATTTTGTATTTCCTCGAGTGTCAGTTGTTTTTCCATGTTGTATTCAAATAAAGGAGTAAGGTAAAAATTATTTTCTAATTAATCAGGATTTGTATAGGAATGTCCCTTTCATGAAGGGAATTCTTACGCATGATGCCATGGAACGGAGAGATTTGTTCACTAGTTTCTGCCTTCCGGCTCGCAAAAACATTAGGTAGTTCATCGGATAATTCAGATTTTTGCAACATGAAAAAAATCAAACTGATCGAATGTCCC
>CAIQUX010000314.1 GCA_903875055.1 uncultured Bacteroidota bacterium | reverse complement strand
GTGGAAGGTTTCGTAATAGCTGGGGTGCAAGCTTATTGAACTTATTGTCTACAATGTCATTCACCTTAGTGCACTACTTTTACGCTGAAATATGAAATCATCCTTAAATTGAGTGTTTTTCAGCGGGCCCTAAATAGTTCAAGAAGCTTCAAATCAGCATACGTATTCTATCCTTATCTTCGCCAACAATCTCTCCATTCGAGTATCATGAAGTACAAAGAAATAGATATCAATCCCGCTAATCCCATCGTCATGGGTATCCTGAATGCCACACCCGATTCGTTTTATAATAAAGGGCGCGAAAGCAGTGTGGATGAGCTGGTGCAGCATGCAGGCCGAATGATCGATGAAGGTGCAGCGATACTTGATATAGGGGGACAAAGTTCAAGACCGAAGGCGGAGTTGATTTCTGTCGATGAAGAATGCAGGCGGGTGCGGCCTGTCTTGAAAACAATTCGTGCAGAATTTCCACATGTGTTGCTGTCGGTCGATACCTTTCAGCGTGAAGTGGCAAGCCTTTGTCTCGCAAATGGTGCCGATATGATCAATGATATCAGCGGTGGTGACATGGATGAAGCGATGATCGATCTAGTCGCGCAATCTAAAGCACCTTATGTATGCATGCATATGAAGGGGACACCGCAAACCATGCAACAGCAACCAACGTATGAAAATGTGGTGCAGGAAGTGTATGATTATTTTTCAGCTAAACTTGAATGGCTGCATGCTAAGGGGCTCGATGATGTCATCCTGGATGTCGGCTTCGGTTTCGGTAAGACACTCGAGCATAATTATCAGTTGCTCAACGTCATGTCAACCTTTCTTACACTCAACAAGCCTTTACTGGCCGGTATTTCAAGAAAGTCGATGGTGTATAAACCCTTACATTCAAGTGCTGAGCAAGCCTTGAACGGAACCACGGCGCTTCATATGGTCGCCCTTCAACAAGGTGCCTCCATACTACGTGTACACGATGTGAAGGAAGCCATGGAATGTATCATTCTTCATAAAAAACTGACTGAAAGAGGAAAAACTCTCAGTTCAGATTAACTTGCAGTCCTTATACGATATGAAGCCATCCGTCATCATCATAGGTCCTGCTTATCCGCTTCGAGGCGGTCTCTCTTCATTCAATGAACGATTAGCAAGACAATTCATGGCTGAAGGCAGCGAGACATCCCTGTATACATTTTCGCTTCAATATCCGTCCTTTCTGTTTCCGGGTTCTACGCAATATTCCAAAGAGCCGCCACCAACTGATTTGAAGATCAAGGTGTGTATCAATTCCGTGAATCCTTTGAACTGGATACGGGTAGGGAATGAACTTAAAAAGAAAAGACCGGACATTATCATCGTCCGTTATTGGTTGCCCTTTATGGGGCCTTGTCTCGGCACCATCTTGCGCATTGTCAAGGGGAATAAACATACCAAGGTCATTTGTATAGTTGATAATATCATTCCCCATGAGAAACGTATAGGCGATGATCAGTTTACTAAGTATTTCATCAAACCGGTGGATGCCTTTATCACCATGAGTGATAAAGTGTTGAACGATCTGAAAACTTTGACCACTAAATCGGCGAGACAAGTCACGCATCCCTTATATGACAATTTCGGTGAGGCACTTGATGTTGCAGTAGCCAAACAATACCTGCAGATTCCTTTACAGAACAAGGTGGTCTTGTTTTTCGGATTCATCAGAAAATATAAAGGACTAGATCTGTTGATGGAGGCGATATATCTATTGAAGCAAAAAGGTTTTTTCAAACAACATGATCTATGCTTTCTGATAGCAGGAGAGTTTTATGAAAATGCGCAACCGTATTACGATTTGATCAATCAATACGAAATCAAGGATTATATTATGTTGAAGAATGAATTCATCGCCGACAGTGAAGTGAAATACTATCTGAGTGCGGCGGATTGTGTGATTCAGCCGTATAAAAGTGCGACACAAAGCGGGGTGACTCCTTTGGCGTATCACTTTGGGAAACCTATGATAGTCACTAATGTTGGTGGATTACCTGCTTTGGTACCAGAGACTGTCGGCATGATATGTGAGCCGAATGCCATGGTCATCGCTGAAGCCATCAGTCGCTTTTATGAAGAAGATAAGAGAACTTTCTTTGAAGCGAACATAAAGGAAGAAAAGAAGAAATACAGCTGGGATAAGATTACATCGGCCATATGCAAGTTGGCTGCAGAGGCTACATAGTTAGCAGAATGATAGCTTGTGTAGCATGTGTTGAATTCTTCAGTTGACTGGCAGATATCATTCAGATGAAAATACAAGCATAGTGAGAAAAGGAGGTAGCTGTGTATCTTTGTTTAAACGAATATCAACGACCTTTACATCATTAAATGAAAAAATATGGAACCCGTAACACCAATACCGACCTCTGGAAGCAATAAGCTCATCACGTATTTCGCCATCGCTTTAGGGGCTATTATCATGATTTTATTCTTGCTTTTTCTGATTGGCAAACTCGATCAGAAGAAAACAGCAAAATATGATAATAGGAATTCAACTGCTGAAGCAGCCAGAACCTCAGGTCAGGATAACGTTATCAACGAAGGAACTCTGAATGATTTCGAACAATATCTATCGCAGGCGGTCAGCGAAGTGAATCGCAGATGCCCCATGATGGTCGATCAGGAAACACGTTTGGATAATGCGATTGCATTGCCTGGGAATGAATTTCAATATAATTATACACTGATAAACACGAGTAGCAATTCAATAGATGTGTCGACGGTGGAGTCTCTGATGCGTCCGACCTTATTGAATATGATCAAGACAACACCTGAACTTAAAGTGTTCAGAGATTATCGTACAACGATGTCGTATAGCTATAAGGACAGAAGCGGCCTTTTCCTTTTTAAACTTTCTTTCCGTGCGGAAGAATATCTGAACTGATACTATCCTAAACTTACATATCCTCAAAAGGACAGGTCTTTGTTGTTTAATCTGATTGTAACGATTTCGTGGGGACTATTCCGAAATATTAAGAAGTGAAAATGTTGAAGGATTCTTCTGCCTGTATCGTCAGCATTTCATACCCGTTCTTGATGCGTGCGCCCTGTTGTTCGCAACTTTTTAGAAAAGCTGTTTTTGCAGGATTGTAAATCAGGTCATAAGCATAATGACGTTCGTTGATCAGATGGTAAGGCAGCGGAAGTTTAGATTGAACATCAGGAAAGGTACCGACCGGTGTGGTATGGATGAGAAGGTGATATTCTTTCAAAATGGATTCGGTAAGATCGGCATACATGATGGCATCCTTGATATCATTGCGGCTAACCATCAAAAAATCGATCTGTAATTTGGATAATACATAACGCACCGCCTTACTGGCCCCTCCGCTGCCAAACACCAGCGCTTTGACTTGTTTGCTGTCGATGAAAGAAAGAAGTGATTGTTCGAAACCGATGATGTCTGTATTATAACCTTTGAGTTTGCCTTCTCTCACCCTCACACAATTGACGGCACCTGTCTTTTGAGCTGTGACATCAATCTCGTCAAGGAATTCGATGACTTTTTCCTTATAAGGAATGGTCACATTGAAACCATCCAGCTGATGCATGGCAATGACATCCGGAAGCGCGGCCAGATCATACAATTCAAAATTCTGATAGGTGGCAGGTATGCCCGATGACATGAATTTCTCAGCGAAATATCGCTCAGAGAAGGAATGTGATAATGGACAGCCGATTAATCCGTAGTGTTTCAACAGGGGGGAGGATTAATCCTTATTCAGGTAGAAATTGAAGGTGTCGCCACGTAAGCCAAGACGGGTAGCCTCTAAAGGAATGACTTCATTCGGTGCAATGTTTCCGAGATTGACATTGGCTCCGCAAAGTTCCATGAAATAAACTTGTTGTGCTTTTTGCGGGGCTTCCCAAATGATTTTTTCTTCAGGGATTTGTGTCAGGATTTCCTGCACCAGTCCTTCTCTGACTTCTCCGCTGCTGCGGTAGATACCGACATTACCTGCTTCACGAGCTTCAGCAATTACATAGGTGCTGCCGGCATCAAGTTCTGATCGCATCAGTTCTATCCACTTATATGGCGGTATGATATGAGCGGCATCTTTACTTCCAACTTCACTTAATACCGTAACGATTTTCGCCAGTTTTTCAATGTAGCCGCATTTTTCAGAATGAGGGATACTGATAGAACCATCCGAAACTTCCACATGTTTCAACCCGTAATCCTGTATCATTTTTACGTATTCATCAAAACAATTACGGATTAAAAACGCTTCAAACAAAGTGCCTCCGAAATAAACGGGCATATCATACGCAGCATACAAAGCCAGCTTTTCCTTCAGATTAGGGGTTACCATAGAGGTGCCGAATCCTAGTTTCACAATATCAACATGAGGACCTGCAACGGATAAGAAATTCGTTACTTCTTGATTGCTCAATCCCTTGTCCATCACCATGGTGAGTCCATGTGTTCTTGGCTTTTTGTCTCGTTTCGGTATTTGCGGTAAATTGAAATTCATGGTGCAAATGTAATATCAACTTGCTTTAAAATAACATTAAAATTCTAACTATTGAACAGTCTCTGATGCCGGTATGCAGCAAATATGTTACACAGGATTTAACCTCCCCTTGCTCATAGAGAATTTTTAGGTATAAAAAAAATCCCACCATTTGAAAAATGGTGGGAGGGTTGTATTAGTCAAGGTGGAAAATAGATGTGACTAATTTGATGTAGAAAGTATCAGAATGAATATGATTCCTTACATCTGATGCTATAGTTTATGGATGAACAGAGAAGATGAAGTTATTGATATTATCCTCCAGAACCGGAGAGTCGAGCAAATCAACATTGCCATCACCATTTAAATCAGTGGGGTAATATCCGTATAAGAAGCTATTGATATTTGATTCCAGCATAGAGAGGTCTAACAAATCCACATTTTCATCCTGATTGATATCTCCGGTAAAGAATGCCCAAACTCCTGCAGAAACCTGTACTGAATTATTGCCATAGGATTTATTATTTGCATTACTGAAGTTATAGGAAGATGGAACAGAACTGATACTTACAGGTGAGGCACTCCACGTCTGAACCGTGTTACGATGTTTTACCACAATATAATAATTTCCGGCGGCCGCAGGATAACTGCAACTAGCGGTACCGTTAGTATGAAGTAAGACCCTTGTTGTTGATACTACTGTCGCCGGAGAGAATGCACTATGCAACTCGACATCTATGGAATCAACAATTGATGTATTTGCTGTAACACCTTGATTGTATAAGGCAGGGGTCATCGTGCTTCCGGATAAATAGTAGCCTTCTAAGAAAAGCGTCAGGTTCACAGTAATCGAACATGTATTGACGATGCTGATATTCACTCCGTTATCCGGACCAATAAAAGCAGGTAAAGAGCTTATTACCCTGATTCGGTATCCAGCCCCGTTTGGCGTTGCAACTGGAATGACCGCATTAATATTGCCCGACGTGGCATTGCTGACCAAGGTGCCGATGCTAACCGGACTGGCAAAGCTGCCTGCTGCATTAGAAAGTTGGGCAGTGTAAATATTTGAAGCGCTGATGATACCACTGGAGGTAAATGGAACGGTTACATTGCCACCAGGACAATAAGGTCCAGTGATGGTACCTGTCCTGATTTGAACCTCCGGTTGCTGAAACCCTTGTGTGAGCATGGTGGCGCCAGCAGTGAGGGTCGGAGTCATTGTTTCACCCAAGGTCCAGGATAAAGATCCGTTCGAGGCCGAGAAGTATCCTCCGGCACTTGGTAAGACAGATGGGCTCAGAGTTTGGGCCTCTACTGACCATGACTGAATCAACAATGCCAGAGCTCCGAAACAAGATAGAATTATTTTAAAGAAAGGAATCGTTTTTTTCATGTTCGTTTGTTTTACCTGTGATGTTCACACAAATGTAAATAAAAGTTTTTGTTAATTAATAATCAAAAACGCGGAATTTATTCGATTGGTAGAGTATAGTTTCTCCCTGTTTTAAGACTCGTTACTGGAATCAGCAACCTTAGAAATCCGTTGAACATCTTGCAATCGAATCTGATGTTAACAGAGAATGAATTGATTGAGGTCGAAAAGCGTTTGTTAGGCAAGAACCAAACCTTTCACGCTATGGCACAAACCGGTAACTTATTGGCTCACTTGTACCAATCTTTATATTCGTGACACCACACCTAAGATAGTCACGTTCAGTATTGTTGAGCTGAGCTTGAAATAGAAAGTGAGGAAGATAAGGGAAGTAGTTTTACTATGATACTCGATATTGAGTAAGACTTGAATACATCAATTATTTCTTAAGTAAGCTATCTATAATATGATTTTCTTCATTCGCTTTCAACGCAGTCACTTCTTTAGTATCCGCATTCGGTATCGTCATCGACAACACATAATGAGCTATCTTCCATTCACCGTTTTCTTTTTTCAACACGCCTGAACCACGGCAGATTTTCATCTGTGTATCTAACAGCTCATCAAACCAGGCAATGGAATGGTCCTGACTGAAATAGACATGCCTGTCAAGTGACCTGAAGTTCCAGGCCTTGCCCTTGTCAAAATAAGGTTTGCAAAAAGCTTTGAAACCTTCCAGTTGCCAGTTCTCCGTCGGGTCGGTGCCGATAAATACCGCATCCGAACTCATACGCTTGAAATAGTCAGTATAATTCGCATCGGCCGCTGCTTTATGCCATCCATCAATCAATGTATCGATACTGCTTTTGTCATTTGTTACAATCGATTGCGTTTTCTCTTGACAGGCTGTAAGAAAAAAGGTAAGAAGTAAGGTCAAATAGAGGAAATGGCGCATATGGTAAGCTTTACTGTAAATGTAATACCATGTTCCGGAATCCCAAAGGATACCTTCTTGTACATCTCAGTTTGAATCAAGCTTTTTATACTGAATCAATAAATAAATGGCCCAATTTCTGATTCCTCCTTATTTTTACAGCAATGAGTAAAACGATCGATGTAATTGGTGCCAGAGAACATAACCTGAAGAATATCTCGTTCTCGATCCCTAAAAATAAACTGACAGTCATCACCGGTATCAGCGGCAGCGGTAAGTCGTCCCTCGCTTTTGATACCATTCATGCCGAAGGACAACGTCGTTATATGGAAAGTTTTTCCGCCTATGCCCGTCAATTCGTCGGCAATCTGGAAAGACCTGATGTCGATAAGGTAGAAGGGCTATCACCGGTGATTGCTATCGAACAAAAAACAACCAATAAAAGCCCCCGATCAACAGTCGGTACGGTCACCGAAATTTATGATTTTCTTCGTCTCTTGTATGCAAGAGCCGGAGAGGCCTATAGCTATAATACGGGAAAGAAGATGGTTCGTTATTCCGAAGAGGAAATGATCGAGCATATTTTTGACCATTATGAAAATGAAAAGGTCGTGTTGCTTGCACCTATCATTAAAGGTCGAAAAGGACATTACCGTGAACTGTTTGAACAATTACGCAAGCAAGGTTTTCTTCGTATTAGGGTTGACGGCGAGCTGATGGAACTCAAAGAAAAGATGCAACTCGATCGGTATAAGATTCATGATATTGAAATCGTAGTTGATCGATTGAAAGTCGATAAGGCTTCAAGACAGCGTCTGGTTGAAAGTGTGGCAAGTTGCCTTAAACATGGTAATGATCAATTGCTGATTCTCAAACATGAAGATAATGCTCAACCACAACTTTTGTCTAAGCAATTGATGTGTGCCGATACCGGTCTGTCATACGATGAGCCTTCACCGAATTCGTTTTCCTTTAACTCACCTTATGGCTCTTGTCCTAAATGCAAAGGTCTGGGAACAGTCTATCTGATTGATTTGAATCGTGTGATTCCTGATAAGACAGTAAGCATCGCCGCAGGAGGTATCGCACCTTTAGGCGAAGCCCGTGAAGCCTATGTCTATCAACAGGTACAAGCCGTGGCGAAACAATATAAGTTTGATGTGAATAAACCCATTTCAGCCATTCCTGAGAAAGCATTGAACGTATTGTTATATGGAAGTGAGGAAAAGGTAGAAGTTGAAATTGATTTTGATGAGGAACCTTCCATGTATCAGACACAATTCGAAGGTATCGTGAAGATGGTCATACGTTGGTTCAACTCAACAGGTAGTGATTATATAAAGGAATGGGCCGAAAAGTTCATGACCATCAATCATTGTCCTGTCTGTGATGGTGCCCGTTTGAAAAAGGAAAGTCTTTGGTTCAAGGTCGATAAGAAAAATATAGCCGAACTGAGTGCTTTGAATCTGAATGAACTCAGGCAATGGTTTGTCGGTATCGAAAAAAGGTTGAATAAGAAGCAGAATATCATTGCCATCGAGATCATCAAGGAGATCAATGAACGACTTGATTTTTTATTGGATGTAGGTTTGGATTACCTGTCACTTAACCGTTCTTCACGAAGTATCAGTGGTGGTGAAAGTCAGCGTATCCGTTTGGCGACTCAGATCGGTTCCAAACTGAAGGGAATCACCTATATCCTTGATGAGCCAAGTATCGGACTCCATCAACGCGATAATCAACGTCTCATTACTGCCCTGAAAAGCCTTCGTGATGTGGGTAATACGGTCATTGTGGTGGAACATGATAAAGACATCATGATGCATGCTGATCATCTGATCGATATCGGTCCTGGTGCAGGTAAACACGGAGGTTATATCGTCAGTCAGGGTGAACCGAAAATGTTCTTAAAGGAAAATACACCGACCGCCAACTTTCTGAAAGGGACACAAAAGATCGAGGTGCCTAAGGACAGAAGAAAGGGGAGCGGATTATTCATCGAATTGAAAGGTGCTTCAGGGAATAATCTCAAGAATGTGAATGTGCAATTTCCACTAGGAAAATTCATTTGTGTGACCGGTGTTTCAGGTAGCGGTAAATCGACCCTGATCAATGAGACCTTATATCCCATCCTGTCACAATATGTCTATAAGAGTAAGGCTAATCCTATGCCACACAAAAGCATCAAAGGACTTGACCTCATCGATAAGGTGATAGAGATTGATCAGTCACCCATAGGCCGCACACCGCGTAGTAACCCTGCTACGTATTGCAATTTCTTCAATGATGTCAGGCAGTTGTTTGCCATCATACCTGAGGCTAAGATACGCGGATATAAACCTGGCCGCTTTTCATTCAATGTAAAAGGTGGTCGTTGCGAAACCTGCGAAGGGGCCGGTATGAAAACGATCGAGATGAATTTTCTTCCCGATGTGCATGTGCATTGCGAACGTTGTAATGGTAAACGTTTCAACCGCGAAACACTTGAGATCCGTTACAAAGGAAAGTCGATTTCTGATGTGCTGGATATGACGGTAGCCGAAGCGACCTCTTTCTTTAAACATATCCCTTCCCTGTTCCGTAAAGTGAAGACATTGGAAGATGTCGGTTTGGGGTATATTTCACTCGGACAAAGTGCTGTCACCCTCAGTGGTGGCGAAGCGCAACGGGTGAAACTGGCCACTGAACTGGCTAAGAAAGACACAGGTAAAACATTTTATATCCTCGATGAGCCTACAACCGGCCTACATT
>CAIQUX010000313.1 GCA_903875055.1 uncultured Bacteroidota bacterium | reverse complement strand
TGAAGCGAAGAATAAATCGGGCAAGTAGTTTCCACATAAGGGTCGCAAAGATACCATTAATCGGAAATAACAGAAAGACAAAATACTATTCCACGCTTTATACCGTTAATAAAAACAGTATTTTTGAACTATGAATCCAACGAGTTTACGGAGCCTCTGCCTTACTTTCATTTTTTTACTGACTGCCTTTACTGCTTCTGCACAACAAGTGCCTGTTGGTCAGTGGCAGACACATTTTTCATATAATTCAGCCCTTAGCATTGAGAAGGTGAAGGATAAGGTCTTTGCCGGCCGTTCTAATTTATATTCTTATTCCCTCTCCGAACACGATTATGCCATCTACTCTAAAGTCAATGGACTGAGTGATGTCAATATTCAGTTCATACGATATGATGCCGCTTCCGACAACCTATTGATTGTGTATGATAATGGCAATATCGATCTGATGAAGCAAAACGACTTCGTGAATATGCCCGATATCAAGAACCTGAACATCACAGGCAGCAAACGAATCAACTCAGTTTATTTCAAGAACAAGTACATGTACCTCTGTACCGATTTTGGTATTGTTGTCCTGAATCCTGAGAAAAGAGAAATCAAAGAAAGTTATGTGTTGCAGCAAGCTTCAGAAATTTTGAAGATCAAAGCGTTGACAAGTTTTAATGGAAATTTTTATGCCGCCACTGACAATGGAATCTATATGGCTGATGAAAGCAATCCGGCCTTACAAAATTTTGCAAACTGGACCGCCATTTCCTCTTCGTCCATGGAATACATATTCACACATCAGGGAAAGTTGTTTTGCGCATCCACGGATACTGTATTCACGCTCACAGGCACTGCGCTCACACCGGTATACCTGGCCCTTGCTCCGATTCAAAAGATACGGGAAGGCATCACCGATATCTATGTCTGTGAACGGAATGATAACCGCCGCGCTGTCATGACTCTCAATCAGGACGGACTCGTTTCGGATTCTGTCTTTAATGTCAATCCGAATGATGTGGTCGAAACGGACCCGAATGAAATCTGGGAAGCCGATGAGTGGGAGGGCATGATCAAATTATCCGCCCGAAAAGATAAAAGCCCTTATAATCCCAACGGTCTGTATTCAAAGTCATTTTACAAATTATCTGTTTTTAATAATGATATCTATGTCGCTGCAGGAGCTGAATTAGGATACATCTCAGCCTTCAATTCAGGCGGCATCTCAAAATTTTCCAACGGCATCTGGAGTTATTACAACCGCTATATTGGAACACCCGGTATGGACACCGTTATCGACATCGTGGATGTAGCCGTCGATAAAAGAAATAAATACATTTACGCTGCTTCCTATGGCGGAGGTCTTCTTGAAATTCATCCTGACAATACCACGACTACTTACAAGGAAAATGGCTTTATTCAAAGTCAGATCGGTAACCCCGGAGCTAACATTATTTTCAATCTGGCTTTCGATGATCAGAATAATCTGTGGATGAGCAACTATTCCGCACCTGATCAATTGGTAGTAAAAAAAGCAGATGGTAGCTGGCAAAAATTCTCCTTCCCGTACAATGTCGGTGAAAAATCAGCAGGGCAAATTGTCATCGATGATGCTGGTCAGAAATGGATGGTCGCACCCAGAGGAATAGGTGTATATGTGTTGAACGATAATAAGACCATCGACAATAAGAACGACGACGAAATACGATTGCTCAGTACAGGCGCCGGTAACGGCAATCTGCCTAACAACAATGTCAATTCCATTGCCAAAGACAGGAACGGCAAAATCTGGATCGGCACCTCCGACGGTATAGGCATTATGAATTGCCCCGAAAGTATCACCACCGCAAATGGTTGCGATGCCGAACTGAAAATTGTAAAATACGATCTCAATGCCGGCCTGTTGTTCCAGCGTGAAAGTGTCAACGCCATTGCCGTCGACGGTGCCAACAATAAATGGATAGGTACCAATAATGGCGTATGGCTGATTTCAGATGATGCCGAAAAAATCATACATCGGTTCACAAAAGACAACAGTCCGATGCCTTCCAATGATGTGCGAAGTATCGTGATTCAGCCCAACAGCGGCGAAGTGTTTATCGCTACCAATGAAGGTCTTGTCTCATACCGAAGCGAAGCTATCGAACCGAAAGAAGACAATAGCAACATGAACATATTTCCCAATCCTGTCCCTTCATCTTACGAAGGCATGATTGCCATCAAGGATTTGGTTGAGAACGCCGATGTACGTATCACCGATGTGGCC
>CAIQUX010000312.1 GCA_903875055.1 uncultured Bacteroidota bacterium | reverse complement strand
ATTGACCTCAGAAGGAAACAATGTTATTTTATGTGTATACATTTCATTCACTGCTTTAGCATAAGACCATGCTTCATCCCAGTAATAAGGAAGATGCAGATAAGGTGCTTTGAGGATAAACAGAACAAGAATACATAAAGCCACCAATGTTTTATTTTGTAAGAAATTAATGGTACTATTGTTTCTGAACATCCTGTAAAAGTATATCAGAAAACAGCAATTGACTCATCTTGAGTTTTCTCTTTGATAATCCATCTCATTTTAAATCACTTCGCTTGTCAACAAGTTTCTTTCTGATCTTGTAAGGCAGCATGTCATCTGCATGATTCTGTGAAATACATTTAAGTGTCTTAGATAAATAAAACAAACCTATCTGAATATTCTTAGTTTATCATTCGAAATAGCTAATTTCACATACTTATATGGTATCATCCGCATACAATCGCATACTCATACCAGCACTATGTGCAATCTTGTTGATGACGCCCTCGATATGGAATCACTTTCCACTTGTCACGTCTGATACTGGGGCTTACATTGAAAATGCCTATCATCTGAGCCTACCGAACGACAGACCTCTAACATATAGTTATTTTACCTTGTTCACCTCGCTTCATCTTTCACTTTGGCTGACCATACTTGTCCAGAGTATGCTGCTCTCACTTTTAATACTTTCATTTATTGCGCATATTCTACAGCGTTCACCCGATAAGAAGCAAGCGGTTCTGACCATCATCTTGCTTTGTGCATTGACAAGTTGTTCATGGTATACGTCACAAGTGATGCCTGATATCTTCACGCCTATGATTTTTCTGGCAAGTGTCAATTACTACTATGCAACCACATTCAAGATTCGACTCATCTATATCCTCTTGATCTATTCCTCCATTCTGACCCACAATTCCAATCTTGTCATCACTCTCCTCTTCTACACGATTGTATTTGTAATTGGCATATTGATGCGAACGAATCCTCAAATACGAAAGAAGGCAGCTACTCTTTTAATCGTGTCTGTACTATCGTGGCTGACACTTTGTTCTTTGCATGCCATAGGTGGTTTTGGTTTCAGACCTTCAAAGTCGAGCCATATTTTTCTTATTGCGAAGTTGTCTGAAAATGGTGTGTTGAAGGAATACCTTGACACGCATTGTCAGAAAGAACAATTCAGACTTTGTTCATACAAAAACAGCCTACCCGATCATGCCTGGGATTTTATCTGGAATGATGATGGTCCATTTGCGCATTCAGGTTATTGGGATTCATCTGAGGTGGAATATTCTAACATAATCAAGGGTACCTTGACTGAGCCTCACTTTATATGGATGAATGTAAAGGAGAGTTTAAAGGCGACCATGAGGCAATTCATCCTGACCAATATCGGTGATGGTTTGACACCACAGGTAGAAGGTTCCAACCCGTTCTGGAAAATTCAGGAACATTACCGATCTGAACTAATTCCTTATTTAAAATCGAAACAAAGTACCGGGGCGATACATGTTCAGATGATTAATCTTCTATATGCATGCTCCTTCATCCTTAGCTTCATCGTATTGTTTCTACTAGTCATGCTAAAGAAGATTGATCTCCGTATCTTATTCATTATTGCATTGACAATCCTTTTTTGCCTTATCAATGCGTTCACGACCGCTTCCTTGGCCAATATTTTAGCCCGTTTAAATTCGCGTTGCCTCTGGCTCATTCCATTTGTGGTCATCATCGTCTTAGTGGAGTTGATTTGGATGCATGGCAAACAAAGTAATTTGAATTTACAACACCACGCAACAACTGATGCTGATTAATTCAATGATTCAAAAAAAAATCCATTGAAATCTCTTATCACATACTTTTTACTGGCTTGCGGACTTATCGTCTTCAGTCTTACCTATTATCCTAAATACAAACAATTAGGAACTGAAGCCACTATCAGCTGGGATGTAAGCGGTTACTATTGGTATTTGCCGGCTGTATTCATCTATAAGGATCTGAAAGGTTTGAAATTTTCAGACAGTATCCGGAACGCATATGGTTGTTCGGCCGAGAATCAGCAAATCACCTACTTACCTGACGGTACCAAAGTTTTGAAATATTCAAGCGGCATGGCTGTGCAATACTTGCCGTTTTTTTTAATGGCACATCTCGTTGCCAAACCCTTGGGTTATTTGGCCGATGGATTCTCTTTGCCTTATCAATTGGCAATACAACTCGGTGCGTTGTTGATTTGTTTACTGGGATTATGGTATTTGCGAAAGTTATTGCTTGAATATTTCAAAGACAGTACGGTGGCCTGGGTCTTATTCTTTTTGGTGATAGGCACTAATTATTTAAACTATGCCGCTATTGATGTTGGAATGACGCATGGTTGGTTGTTTTCCTGGTATTGTCTTTTACTCTATCAGACCCACCTCTTCTTCAAGAAGCCTGACCTGAAGCGCTCAGCTAGTATCGGATTGATATTGGGCATCTTGGCCCTGACCCGACCTACGGAAGTATTGGCTGTGTTAATTCCAATCTTATGGGGACTTAATTTCCTAAGCATGAAAGCCATCAGCGAACGATTGTCTTTTTTCGGAAAGCATTTTTCTAATTTCCTGTTGACCTTTTCCCTCATGATATTGATTGGAAGCATACAATTACTGTATTGGAAATATGCGACAGGTCATTGGTTTGTCTATAGCTATGGTAATCAGCATTTCACCTGGACTCGACCACATTTGTTTTTATATACGATCAATTATCGTTGTGGCTGGTTGATTTATTGCCCTATGATGATATTGCCTTATATCGGTTTTTTGTATCTCATGAAAAAGAAGGAATTGTTCTGGACGCTAGCCTTGTTCTCATGTTGCTATCTGTATACCGTTACAGCCTGGGATATCTGGTGGTATGGAGGCCGGGCCATGATACAAGGTTATGCGGTGTTGATGTTTCCGTTGGCGGCTTTGATTGAATCGGTTAACAAACGACGGATTACGATGCTGCTTCTATACCCGATCGCTTTCTTATTCATATACCTTAATATCTGGTGGACACATGGTGTGCATAGAGGGGGATTTGTGTATTCCACGGATATGAGCGAAGCATACTATAAGAAAATTGTCGGTCAATGGCATATCAATGAACAAGACAGGAAATTATTGGATGTATCAGATGATTTCACCGGTACGAAGCAAGATTTAGTTACGTTGTTCTCCTATGATTTTAATCTGGGTCGCCCAAATGAATTCATTACTAACGAGAGCAGTTATCTTCTTTTAAAAAACGACAGTAGTACATATGTCAGCTATACAATCATAAATAACAAGCAGAAAGTCGACTGGATTAGGGCATCGGCTAATATCAAATGCGTGCGTTTGAATTGGGATATTTTACGAATGACGCAATTCGGAATTCGATTTTACAAAGCTGATCGTTGTATCAAGGAAAACAAGATGCTCCTTGATCGCCTTTTTTATAGGGATCCTAAACAACGGATCTATCTTGATGCCCATGTAAGATCAGACCGATATGACAGTCTGCATGTGTTCTTCTTCAATTCCAACGAAGCAAAGGGAACCTTCCTTGTCAGCAAACTGCTGGTTGAAGGTTTTAATTAAGGCGGCGTTCCGAATTTTGTCACTTTCTTTTTTATCTTTGCCCAAATACACATCGATTGAAAACCATTCTTGACCCGCATAAGTTTAACGTCGTCATAGAACGTCTCTCACATCAATTAATCGAAAATCACGGTGATTTCTCCAATACAGTCCTGATAGGTATACAACCCAGGGGCATTCATCTGTCAGACCGCGTGGTTACATATCTGAATACGCTTGTAAAGACAAAACTCCAATACGGCAAACTTGACATTACCTTTTACCGCGATGATTTCAATACCGGAGGAGCGATTCATATGCCGAACCATACTGAAATTAATTTTTCCATTGAAGATAAAAAAGTGGTCTTGATTGATGATGTATTGTTTACAGGCCGAACGATACGGAGTGCACTGGATGCGTTACTGGATTTCGGGAGACCGCAAAAGGTAGAACTTCTAACCTTGATCGATCGAAGGTTCAGCCGCCAACTTCCGATACAACCGGATTATGTGGGATTAGTGATCGATTCCATCAATACGCAAAAAGTCAGGGTCTATTGGAAGGAAAAAGATGGTAAAGATGAAGTGGTGATGATAAGTAAATAATGATTGACATGAAACGAAAATTCACAAATCCTGCATACTAAAATGAGACTGAGCACAAGGCATTTATTGGGAATAAAGAATCTGACTCCGAATGATATCGAATTGATTTTTCAGACCGCCGATAATTTCAAGGAGGTATTGAAGAGACCTATTAAAAAAGTGCCTACACTCAGAGACACCACGATTGTAAATCTATTCTATGAAAACTCTACACGAACTCGTATTTCTTTTGAATTGGCCGAAAAGAGATTAGGTGCCGATACGATCAATTTCGTGACAAGCAGCTCGAGTGTTTCCAAAGGCGAAACCTTGATTGATACCGCCCAGAATATTCTGGCCATGAAAGTGGATATGGTGGTTTTGCGACATAGTGCGAGCGGTGCACCACATTTTTTATCCAATCATATCAATGCAGCTATTATTAATGCTGGTGATGGCACTAATGAGCATCCTACTCAGGCCTTGTTAGATGCATATTCGATTCGGGAAAAACTCAAAAGCCTTAAGGGTAAAAAAGTGGCTATTATCGGTGATATCATGCATTCGCGGGTAGCCTTATCAAATATTTATTGTTTGAAAAAAATGGGGGCCGAAGTGACGGTTGCCGGTCCGCCCACCTTGATACCCAAGCATATCGATTCATTGGGTGTACATGTCACCTATAATCTGAAGGAAGCGTTGGAATGGTGTGATGTAGCCAACATATTGCGAATTCAGCTTGAACGACAGAATATGCCTCTATTTTCATCCCTCCGAGAATATTCATTGTTCTATGGTGTAAATAAGGCATTACTCGATTCATTAAAAAAAGAAATCACCATCATGCATCCTGGTCCGATTAATCGGGGAGTTGAATTGAGTTCGGACGCAGCAGACAGTCATCATTCTATCATCTTGCAACAGGTTGAAAATGGTGTGGCAATACGAATGGCTGTTTTGTACTTATTATCCGGCAAGCAGGAAGTGTAATTTGAATTGAATGAATTTCAATGAATTCTACCTTTAAGATAAAAACCGCGGACCTAAGTCCACGGTTCTTTTCATTCTAAAACAATCAATAAAAAGTTTTATTTCTTTGCCTGTATATTAAATTTAATTTTCACTTCAGGGTAGATAAATTTATCCTTCAACGATTTGTCATTTCCGTAGTGCAACCCCCATTGTGTTCTGTCGATAATAAAATCGGCTGTAGCAGTTACACCGGCATCAGTAATGGATATTTTTGCCGGAAAAGTCACATTTTTCGTACTGTCTTTCATCGTCAGATTACCACTGATTCTGTGAGTACCAGTGCTATCGTTCGTGAGTACTTCACATTTAGTGATTTCAAATTTTGATGTTGGATATTTAGCTGCATCAAAAAAGTCGGGTGACAATAAATGTCCGACCAATTTATATGAATAGGCCGTATCCTTATCTTGAATTTCCATTTTGCTCATGTCGATGGTAAAACTTCCGCCGGTGATAGTCCCGTTTCCAACAATCAATTTCCCGTCTTTAAGGTGCATTAAACCGTTATGTGTTCCGATTGGCTTAGTGCCAAGGAAGTTGATAGTACTTGCGGCAATATCAACATTATAAGTGGTGCCTGTTGCTGGAGCAGCAGTTTCTTGCTTCTCACTTGTTTTTGCAGTTTCTCCTTCAGGAGCATTTTGACATGAGCCCATCATTGAGATGAATGCGAGCGAATAAATCAGTTTTTTCATTTAATTTTATTGCAAACATACGTGTAAATATCTAATTACATGTTATAACATTCATATTTTATTACTTGTTAACAAATTATGATGCAATAATCGCTGATTTATTAGTGAGGCCAGTATCTTTGCGCCCTAATTATTTAATTTTATGCAAGAAACTGGAATCAAAAACCCCTCCATCAATTTAGCAGAATTAGGAATTAATCCCTCTAAAGTGAATTGGAATCTGTCCTCAGAAGAGTTAACCGCACAAACCGTGTCTCTTGGACAGGGCACATTGACAGATATGGGTGCATTGGCAGTGAATACCGGTAAATTCACCGGACGTTCCCCTAAAGATAAATTGACTGTAAAAGACGCTATTACAGAGAACAGTGTTGATTGGAGTGATATCAATATCGCCATTTCACCTGAACATTTTGATAAATTATACACAGATATAACCGCCTACTTAAACGGCAAAGAAGTTTGGGTCAGAGACGCCTATGCCTGTGCCGACCCTAAACACCGTTTGAATATCGTAGTCGTAAATGAAAATCCTTGGGCCAATTTATTTTGCCAGGACCTCTTCTTGCGCCCGACGCCTCAAGAAGTACAGACACAACGTCTTGAATGGACCATCATACAGGCTCCCGGTTTCCTAGCTGACCCAGCAATTCATGGCACACGACAGGGAAATTTCACTGTCGTTAATTTCACTAAGAAAATGATACTGATAGGGGGCTCTGCCTATACCGGTGAAATGAAGAAAGGTATTTTCGGCGTTTTAAATTATGTATTGCCGCACGAAAAAGGTGTTTTGAGTATGCATTGCTCGGCAAACGAAGGGTCTGACGGTGATGTAGCCCTTTTCTTCGGGTTGAGCGGAACCGGTAAAACCACCCTGAGTGCGGATCCTCACAGAAAGCTTATCGGTGATGACGAACATGGTTGGGATGACGGCTCTGTCTTTAATTTCGAAGGCGGATGCTATGCCAAATGCATCGATTTGACAGAAGAGAAAGAGCCACAGATTTATGCTGCTATTAAGGCGGGTGCTTTGGTAGAAAATACACACTATATACCTGGAACCAATACAGTCGATTTTTCCAATGCCTCGATTACAGAAAATACTCGAGTTGCTTATCCGATAGACCATATTTCAAACTCGAAAGAACCAAGTATTGGTGGAGATCCTAAAAATATTTTCTTCCTTACCTGTGATGCATATGGCATCCTCCCTCCTATTTCACGCCTGAATAAGGGGCAGGCCATGTATAATTTCATCAGCGGTTATACAGCTAAGGTAGCCGGCACAGAAGTAGGTGTGACTGAACCACAAGCCACTTTCAGTGCTTGCTTTGGGAGAGCCTTTCTTCCATTACACCCGACCAAATATGCTGAACTTCTTGGAAAGAAATTAGAACAACATCCGGATGTAAAAGTTTGGCTGATTAACACAGGTTGGAGCGGTGGACCTTATGGTGTTGGCAACAGAATGAAACTTAGTTATACCCGTGCAATGATTACAGCCGCAATGAATGGCAAATTAGACAATGTGGAATATATTCCTCATTCTGTGTTTGGTTTTAACATGCCTACTTCATGTCCTAATGTCCCTTCGGAATTGTTAGTACCTGAAAGCACATGGAACGACAAATCTGAATACAACAAAAAAGCAATTGAACTTGCTACATTATTTGTGAAAAACTTCGAGAAATATGCAGCGCAAGCCAATGAAGAAATTATGGCTGCGGCACCAAAGGTTACACAAAATGTCTAATTACAATTTATGATCATACAAAAAACGGGTACCAGTTGGTGCCCGTTTTTGTAGAGCTAGTCTCAATCTGATTTCTAAAGCCCCTTCGGTGCTGACTCTAAGACTTGGCCCAGAAACAGTTAGTTAGTTAGAAATTAAACATACTCAGGCTTCTGTTACGTATTGTAAGAAAGCATTTGGTTTAACATTTTTTACATGTAGATTTGCAGCAATAATATTAAAAGGAAGGTAACAATAGATGTATACAATCAATTTCAGATTTGAGCAAAAGGGGATGGAGCCTCTGACAATAGAAAACTGCGAACCCGACGACAGCATTCTGGAAGTGGCTCTTAAGAACAACATACGAATACATCATAATTGTGGTGGCGTTTGTGCCTGCAGCACCTGTCATATTTATATTGACAACCATTCTGAATGTATTGAAGTCCTAACAGAAAAAGAAGAAGATTTCATTGACAGGGCAAGAAATCCAAGGATCAATTCACGCCTTGGCTGCCAATGCGTCCTTTTGGAAGGCTCCGGAGTTATAGACGTCACCGTGCCTGACCAGACACTTATCCATGGAGAATAATTCTCAGTATATTAAACAATCACCATTTAGCCCCCACTTTATGTCATACGAACCTCCAATTCACTGGAATGATTACGAAGATATCGCACTAAAGCTTCACGAACGCTTTGGTGATGACTTTACTGAATCAAAAATTTACAGGATACGTTTTACAGAACTGCTCGAATGGGTTCTTGAAATTGATGGATTTGAAGGGAAAAGAGAGGAGAGTTGCGAAGGACATTTGGAAATGATTCAAAGTAGTTGGGTATACGAATGGAGAGACAACCAGAAAAAGTAAACTGAACGGATTTTCGTTTCACATTGTAATGACATTCATGAATGATAACCACCTTTTTTACATCATTATCTTTATAAAATATTATTTAACTGTTTATGGCAACTATCCTGGTAATCGATGATGAGAAAAGTATCCGAAAGGCTTTACTTGAAATTCTTGTATCAGAAGGATATCAGGTAGATGAAGCTATTGATGGCCGGGAAGGATATAATCTCATTAAAGCTAAAAAATATAATTGCGTACTCAGTGATATTAAAATGCCCAAGATGGACGGTATTGAGTTGCTTGAGGCATTGAAATCTGAAGGAATTGAAATTCCAGTTATCATGATTTCAGGACATGGCAATACAGATACAGCCGTTGAAGCCGTTAAGAAAGGTGCCTTCGATTACATTTCAAAACCTCCAGATCTTAATCGTCTTTTAATCACTGTCCGAAATGCTCTGGACAAAGGTGAACTTATCAATGAAACAAAAAAATTGCTGGCTAATGTACACGGTGTTCAGGAAATTCTTGGTATCAGCCCCTCGATTATATCCATACGTGAGACCATCGACAGGGTTGCCCCGACAGAAGCAAGAGTATTGGTAACCGGTGAGAATGGAAGTGGAAAAGAACTCGTTGCCAGATGGATGCATGAAAAAAGTAGCCGAAAGAACAAACCACTTATTGAAGTCAACTGTGCGGCCATTCCAACGGAATTAATCGAAAGTGAATTATTCGGTCATGAGAAAGGCTCGTTTACATCAGCTCTAAAACAACGAATCGGCAAATTTGAACAGGCTGACGGAGGAACCTTGTTTCTGGATGAGATTGGTGACATGAGTCTTTCGGCTCAAGCCAAAGTTTTACGTGCTTTACAGGAAGGCAAGATAACCAGAGTGGGTGGTGAGAAAGAAATTGATGTGAATGTGCGGATTATTGCAGCTACTAATAAGGATTTACAAAAGGAAATCGAGCACAACAATTTCAGGATGGATCTGCTTCATCGTCTTAATGTTATCACTATTCATGTCCCTTCATTAAATGACCGAAGAGAAGATATATATCTTCTGTGTGATTATTTTATCGAGATGATCTGTAATGAATATAAGATCATAAAAAAGGAAATTGAAAAGGATGCCATTACCAAACTAGAGTCACACAATTGGACAGGAAATATCAGAGAACTCAGAAATGTTGTGGAAAGACTCATTATCCTTTCGGAATCCAAGATAACCGCATCCGATGTAGATAAATTTGTAATCCCCATCAATTAGATCTATGGCGCAATATTCAATGAAGGAAGCAATCAATAAAATGCTGGAGGACAGTCATTGGAAATACCGATATCAGGTAACAAAACTCAAAGAGGATTGGGAACTTCTGATGGGAAAAACAGTAGCCAAACATACTGAAGACCTTAAAATTAAAGATGGAAGACTATATATCTATACCAATATCGCCCCCTTAAAAAATGAGCTGTCTTATAATAAAAATTTATTGATAGCTAAAATCAACCAGCACTTCGGAGAAGCCTTTATTAAAGATATCGTAGTCGTCTAACACATCGCCTCTATAATAGGCAGAAAAGTTTCTGACTTCAGAGCAGCTCCGCCTATCAACCCACCATCAACATCCTTACAGGCAAATAATTCTGCGGCATTGGCTGCATTACAGCTTCCTCCATAAAGGATAGAAATCTTCTGAGCAATTTCTTCGCCAAACTGATGGGCTAATAAACTACGAATGTGTGCATGCATTTCCTGTGCTTGCTCAGTCGATGCTGTCACTCCGGTTCCTATCGCCCATATCGGTTCATAAGCAATCGTAATGGAAGCCATCATTTCCTCCGCGCTCAGATGAAACAGACTTTCTGATAGTTGGTTAGCTACATAGTCATTTTGCTTATTGCTTTCCCTAACAGCAAGTGGTTCCCCACAGCAAAACAATACATGCATACCAGCGGCAACAAGGGCATCAGTCTTTCTCTTTAAAAAATCGTGATCCTCCCCGAATAATTGTCGTCTTTCGGAATGCCCTACGATGACAGAATCCACCCCTGTTTCCTTCAGCATGGCAATGGATATTTCTCCGGTAAACGCTCCTGAGGCTTTGTCATTACAATTCTGTGCTCCAAGATGAACTTGATGATTTCCTGTATTGTTTACCGATGATGAAACCCGATCAAGATGAGTAAATGGACAACAAAAAATCACATGAGCCTGTTCAGGCAAGGATGGTAATTTTGAAATAACTTCATTTACCAGATTCACCCCATCTGCAATAGAAAGGTTCATCTTCCAGTTGCCGGCTACAATTTTCTTACGCATAAGCTAAAATTTAATACTTTATTACTTAGATGATTCGTCCGGCAAATTCTATTTTTTCACATTCGGCGTTTCACTATTCATTCCTTTGATGATATCCCGGGTCAAATCAAAATCCTTGTTCGCAAATAATATGGAACCGTCTTTGGAGTATGATAAAATATAATCGAACCCCTTTTCTACATTATATTTTTCAATATATTGATGCAGATTATCGTGAATCTCCTTGTTAAACGCCTCCTGATCCTTCAGGAATTTCGCCCCCATATTCTGGCGTTTAAGTTCCAGTTCTTGCTGACGTTGCAGTAACTTCTGCTGAGCAGCTTCGCCATCTGATTGAGATAACGCACCAGCCTGGGCCTGTTTTTGTAATGCATTATATTCATTTTGCAATGAACTGGACATTTTTTCGAGTTCTGCATCGATATTCTTCTGACGCACTTCGAATTCAGCTTTTTTCGACTTGAAATAATTGTAGTTTGATTCAAGGGTATCAATGTCTATATAACCTACCTTCCCGCTGCTGAGTATAAATTCCTTTCCAGTGGAGTCTTTGATTGTAATCGTCGGCTTAGGTGCTTTCTTCTCAGTAAGCTTCATTCCAAAAAGAACAAATACCCCAATCAGGGCAAGTGAACTGAACACCAGAGATAAATTCTTCATATCATTTTATTGGGCGCAAAAGTAATCGATTCGTCCTTAAAAAAAGCCTATAGTTCGTTAAAAAAAACAGACATTCTGCTTGCTATCAATCAATGAGTGAGACCAACTTGCCCGGCGCCACCCTTATAATATGCTGCATTTCAAGACTTAGAATGGATGAAGCCAATTCTGAACTACTGAGCTTAGTATGAGCATAAAACTCATCAATATGCATCACTTCGTTTGATTTCAGCAATTCAAAAATCATCGACTCATTAGAACTAAGTTCAATGAACAAGTTTCGTTGATTGCCTTTCAATTTCTTCTGCTGGTTCCATCCAAGACTATTGGCTATGTCTTCGGCATTTGTCACCATTTGCGCCTTCAACGATTTAATCAAATAATTACAACCATTACTTTTACTATCATGAATGCGCCCAGGCACACAAAATACATCTCTGTTATAAGAATCAGCGATCTCCGCTGTTATCATCGAACCACCACCTTTGATATCTGTTTCAATGATAATCGTGGCATCCGACATCCCGGCTACTATCCTATTACGTGCCGGAAAATTTCCTTTTTCTGCTTTCGTACCAGAATAATATTCTGATACAAGTCCGCCATTCAGCAGCATCTCATTTGAAAGCTTCTGATGGGCTCCTGGATAAATCGTATCCAAACCATGTGCTACTACACCTATTGTTGGCATCTCCGATTTTAACGATGCCTTATGCGCGATGGCATCGATACCAAAAGCAAGTCCGCTGACAACTGACACATCATATGTTTTCAATCCCACTACCAGTTCTTCGCAAACGCGTCTTCCGTATTCCGTAAATAATCGTGTTCCGATTATCGATACAATCCGCTGCTGATTCAGATCTGCTGTGCCCTTATAAAACAAAATCGAAGGTGAATCGACGCAATAGCTTAGTCGCTTAGGATAATCTTGATGCTCAAAATCTAATATGCGGATGCCATGTTTTTCCGCGAAGTTAATTTCATTCTCAATCAGCGAAAAACCAATGAATCCTTTTATGGCATGAACATTTGCTTCGCTCAGTCCCGATAATGATTTCAATTGCTTAAACGACTTACTGAATATCTCCTCAGCACTTCCTACCTGTTCAATCAACTTTTTAAATCTGACCGGCCCTATGCCATCGACCTTACACAATGCAAGCCTGTAGAATAATTCGTCTTTTTTCATTTGGTTAAAAAGTAAAAATATTAAACATTCTTTGCTTTACAATCAAATTGATTATATTTGAGATTTAAACAATGTAATGAATGAAATATTCTACTTGTCTGTATTTAGTGTTGTTCTTGGTAATTAGTTGCTTTAGTTTTTCCTGCAAACAAAAAGACTTGAACCGCTATGCGTATGACCTGAATAAAGACACGATAGCACCTGTGTTAGCAATTACAGTGCCCGTAAATCTTGACACCTATAGTTATGGAGAGGATATTCATATTGTCGGAACAGCTACTGATCTTGAATCCAAGAATTCTATCCGCCAAAATGCCGGCAAATTAAAATCGCTATACTTGAATATTTCTATCATGGATCCTATAGTGGATACTGTCTTGAAGGTTCTTTTCCAAAAATCGCCTGATGTGAACGGTGATGCAGGTTATATCATCAATGAGAAAACGTTTCTTGTTTCCGGTGCTGGAACTTCCAAATGCCGTTTTACGGGTGTAGCTACTGACTATGCCGACCGAAAAGACAGTTCAGTAGTGTATTTCACCGTCAATTAATTTGCTTTCCTAACGGTTCGTTGCTCGATTCTTTTTTCGTATTTCTCTCCTTGAAAAATCTTGTGCACATAAATGCCTGGAGTATGGATATGGTCAGGATCCAATTCCCCGATTTCAACTAACTCTTCTACTTCAGCTATCGTAATCCGTCCAGCCATGGCCATCATCGGATTAAAATTTCGTGCAGTTGCCTTATAGATTAAGTTGCCATGAGCATCCCCTTTCCAGGCTTTTACGATGGCATAATCACTTTCAAAAGCACGTTCCATCAGATATTCCTTCTGCTCGCCATACATATAAAAAGTACGCGTTTCTTTCCCTTCTGCAACTTCTGTACCGACTCCTGCTGGTGTGAATATCACTGGCAAACCATAGCCTGTAGCCATACAACGTGTAGCCAGCGTGCCTTGAGGAATCAGTTCCACTTCGAGTTCGCCGGTCAGCAACTGTCGTTCGAATTCTTCATTTTCACCTACATACGACGAGATCATTTTCCTTACCTGCTTGCTTTGCAACAACAATCCAATGCCATAATCATCAACTCCGGCATTATTAGAAATACAGGTCAATCCCTTGACACCTTTTTTAACCAAGGCGGCAATACAGTTTTCTGGTATGCCACACAATCCGAATCCACCCAACATAAGGGTCATTCCATCTTCAATATCCTTAACGGCTTCCTCTGCGTTGGCAACAATTTTATTTAATCCCATGTTTATAAAGTTGAGTATGTTAGTTGAAATTGATGCATCAATTCCGGTGCGAAAATAAGATAATTTTGTAAAGTCCAGACCTGTTTCCGGCTAATTTAAAAGGCTTCAATCGATACAGAAAACTATTCACTGATTTTTACTTTCAGTTCACTTCCTTTGCACACAAGATCGGCGAATCCGAAAAGTTCTCCATTGGTAAAGTAGCCATGCGAAAAAGAGTCAACACCACCCGTGCTTTCATTCTTGATAAGAAACACCCATTGCCCTTCACCCTTCACGATCTTTGTCCAATCGAATACGCCACTGAATTCGCTATGCGGTTTAATATTTGAAAATGTCTGTCGGCAATTTAAAGCAGCCACTGTGACGGCAATCGAGTATTCATTTTCATTCGTCACTTTCACTTCCGTCACCTTATTGGTCGAACATGAAAGGATAGAAACGATAGCGAGAAAACTTAAAAAATATCTCATGTGAATTGGGATTAAATTGAAAATGTAGCAATTGCATTCTGTATAAGAGCAAGATGATGATTCCCATGCCATGAATAAAGACACATGACATCTTTTATAGAGAAACTTCGTTGATATTGGGTATGATAATAAGTACGGTTAAGTTGATCTTCACTTAATGATTCCAGCAGTTTGACAAGTTTCCTGTGAATTGCAAATAACATGGTTACCGTATTATTGAACGGCAAGTCATAATCGGCCGTCTCCGCCCAACGATCTTCCTTGTATGGATGAATCGACGGGTTATCTTCGGTCAGTGCGAGTTTGATACGTATGATCGCATTCATATGACTATCACCGCAATGATGAATCACCTGATTGATGGTCCATCCGCCTTCCCGATAACGCGCCTGCAACTGATCAGCGTCCAAATGCTGAATCATATACTCCAGCCTCATTGGAAATGTCTCGATGTCAAGTGTATACTTTTTCAACTGGTCTTTTGTATAGAGTTCCGGATATTCACATCGGCCTATAGGATATCGTTGTTCTTCAAGCATCATTTCATTAGAAGTATTATTTATTATTGTCTTGACCAACCTATTTCAAGATTCTAATTCAGAATCCAATGCGCAAGATAAATGCTTTAAACTTAAATACGCAATTTGCATATAGTGCTTTTAAATCTGTAAATCGTCAGCCAAAATTGGACGAAAGTTGAGTTCATTAATAAATTCCTAAATGAACACGTAGCTGACCTCCATCATAGGTATACAATTCATCCCCTTTCCGAATCTTCCTCTTTTGCGCAAATCGTTAAGATAATATTGATACTGCAGTCTACAATCGGAATACAGTAGAGCTAAAATAAGTCATCGACAATATCAAAGTTGCATTCACAACAAGGCATCACTCACCGCTGTATTCAACCTTCTTTCCGATGGAGGTTAACCCCAGCAAGGTGTCTTTGGTTGAAAATATTTCCCGCATATGATCTAACTCTGACTCGCAACCTTTAGCTTCACGAATAAGTTTGTCGGCAATCTGAATGGCGATGGGAGCCTTCCGTTTGATTGATTTGAACAATTTTTCAGCATCCTCATCATTTATTCCTTTGGCAATATATGTATGGGAAAGTAATTTATCGATCGTATTCAATTCAAAGAAGTCATTGATGTTCTTTAATTTTTCACTTAAATGAAACTCCCTTAATACCGGAACCGCTTTCTTCCCTGAGAACAGTTGAGGAACTTCATCAACGGGAATGATTGCATCAATCAGTCCCATGTCATAAGCCTCAGCCGCTGTCAGCATCTTGCCTGTATGAATCAGATATCTGGCCAATGACTTACCGATTTTAGTAGCAGTGCGCTGAGTGCCACCTAGTCCAGGGTAAATGCCAATGCCGGTTTCAGGAAATGCCATCACCGCTTTGGGTGTTGCCAACAGGACATCTGCACATAAGGCAAGTTCCAGTCCGCCACCCAACGCAAGCCCATTGATCATGGCAACCACTTTCTTTTTGGAATGCTCAATCCCTGAACATACTTTTTGACCGAAGGCTGCAAAGTCTTCAATCTCATTGATCGTATTCGTCCTGATATGCGTAACAAAAAACTTTATGTCGGCGCCTGCCACAAAGGCTTTTCCGGTCCCTGTAAGGAAGATGGTGTCTATGGCAGTGTCCGCATCCGCATCAGAAAATTTTTCGTGCAATTGCATCATCACCTCTTCATTCAATGCGTTCAGGTCTTCAGGTCGGGTCATGGTAATCACAGCAATATGATTCTCCTTATGCAGATCCACATAACTCATTTTCCAGTGTTCTTCACCCACTGAAACGGGCAATTCCATCTGATATAACCTAGCCGCTTCAGCAATCAGCGATTTGACCTCGCCATGTCCCAGTTCTTTCATCAATTCAATCGGGCCCTTCTTCCATTGAAGACCTATCCGTGCGCCACGATTGATATCTACTGCTCTGCAAACTTTTTCATCGAGCAATTGCGAACAGATTAGAAGAATGACACCCAGCATCCTGTCCCTGATTTTTTTTCTTGCCCCCTCATCGTCAGAAATCTCTCCATCCAAATCCCAATGTTCATTTCTTTCCGCCTGATCCTTCAATTTTTCTGAGACTTTATATAATGGACCGAATACCTCAAGTGTCTTCTCTGAATGATATGCGACCGGGACTCCGGTTGCATTCATCAGTGCAAAAGGCCCCATAGAAATTCCAAAGGTTTTCAAACACACATCTTCTATTGTTGGGATATTGGCAATCTTTTCCTCAAGCAACTTAGTTGATTCGTTCAGCCATGGAACAAAAAATCTGTTGACGACAAAGCCATATGCGTCACGGCAAGAAATTGCATCCTTACCCGACTGAACTGAAAATATCCTGGCAGTTTCAACTACTTCCTCCGAGGTCATTTCACACGGAATAATTTCAACCAAACGGTTTTTGGCAGCATGATAGAAATAATGTAAGCCGATAAATCGCTCAGGAAATTTTACAGACCTTGCCAATTCTGAGATTGAAAATGAAGACGTATTTGTGGCAATAATGGCCTCCGGCCTCAATACCTCGCTAAGCTTCCTGAACAAGTCAGTTTTCGCATCGAAGTTTTCATAGATCGCTTCAACCACCAGATCACAATCCTTGAGATCTTCAAGTCGTGCCGTTCCCTTGATAGCCGATAAATAACCCTTCACCTGCTCAGGTGAAAATACTTTTTTTTCAATGCCCTCTTCGAGCATCTTACTGATGTTATTCAGCCCTCTTTCAACGAAGGACATTTCACGGTCAGCAAGTATCACATTGAAATTCTCTTGTGCAAATTTTTGAGCCAGCGCCGCGCCCATTGTACCGGCACCTACTACACCAACAAGTTTAATCGTCTTCATATGAATAGTTTTAATAATTTTCCCAATTCGGTTTCCGCTTCTCAATAAATGCATTGATTCCTTCATTTGCATCATGGGTCTTCATCAACTCATTCACATACATCATCTCAAGTGATTGGAGGAAGTTTGTAAGTACATGGTTGAATTTGGTGCGTGAGGCACGTACGCCAAAACGCAGCGAACTCGAACTCCGGGGTATGATGTAGTTTTCGATAAACGAATTGACACCCTGTTCAAGCGTATCCTTATCCTCAAATAATTCATTCAGTAAACCGGCCGTTTTAGCTTCCTCGGCTGAAATAATTTTTCCTGTTAGCAACAATTCTTCAGCTCTTGCCAATCCTATTTTCTCGGGCAGGATGATGGATGCAGGAGGAGGAAAGACACCTAACACGATTTCGGGCTGTCCCATTTTAGCTGACTTATCGGCAAACAAGAAATTGCACATGATAGCAAGTTCCATTCCGCCACCCAGACATTGACCTGAAATCTTTGCCAGAGTTAGTACAGACAAGTCCTTCAACGAGTAAAACAACTGATGAAAGGACCTTAACATAACAGCCGCCGCTTCCTTTTTATGTTCATCCACATTGGCACCGAACGAGAAATGTTTCCCGGCTCCTTCAAACACGATCAATTTCAATCCCTTCATTTCCTTGAATGAAGTCAGGATGTCCTGCAATTCCTCCATCATGATGTGATCGAGTACATTCCCTTTCCCGTCATCTAAGATGACACGTGCGACAGTATTTTCATGGCTAAACGAGAGCTTTATCTTTTGCATAATTTAAACTGTTGCCGTTTGATATTGTGGAGAAATCTTGTTGTGTAATTCTTCATTCCACTCATGTCCTTCAGCGAGCAATTGCCTTAGCAGAATGAAATCAATTTCACGGTTATCTTTCGGCCCGTCATTGAAGGCCCGGAATCCTGCCTTGGCTTCCGTCATCATGTTCAATGCCAGCCATTCACGACTGCCTTCCTTGTTTTTATCCCAATGTTCCAATTTGAATTTACGGACTTCACTGATGGTTTTAGACATGCAATTCGGGAAGGTGTGAAGGATTTTAGCGATGAGCATATTGACCGTTTGATCCAACATACTTAAATCGGTTTCGGCCTTTGACATAACTTCCTTCGCCTGAGACAAGGCTTCACCGGTTTTCATCGTACCGAAGCATATTCTTCCGAATTCATCTGTAATCTTATTCAGGTTCACCATCGGATTCGGAATGAAATTTCCGTCAACTTTCAATACGGGGGCGATATCGGTGATTACACCATAATAATAGGCCTGATGTGCCGTCCAAGGTTCACATAAGGTAAGTGACATCATGGCCCTTTCCACACCCACATACAAGGGAAGAAAATCAGTAGCACCACCGATAGCAGCACTGCCGTGTTTTGGACCAGCTTGTCCGAATCTTGCCATGTCACTGGCGACACTGAAATCACATGCCATTCCGATTTCCTGCCCGCCACCAATTCGCATGCCGTTGACACGGCAGATAACCGGCTTTTCGCACAGCAGGATGGTAGAGACCATATCGTTAAAGAGGCGCATATATTGTGAATACTCTTGCGGATTACCGGCATAGTATTCTGCATATTCCTTGGTATTTCCTCCGGTGCAGAACGCCTTGTCTCCAACACCGGTCAGGACGACGGCTACGACACTTCGGTCATTGGAAGCCTGGCGGAAAGCGAGGATAATTTCCTTAATCGCAGCTGTAGTATAGGAATTGAATTGCTTCGGATTGTTTAGGAATATCCACGCGGTAAATAATTTATCCACCGGGGTCCCATCCTTGTCGAGGCATGGTCTTTTTTCGAATAAAATTTCACTAAAATCAGTGCGGATAAGATTATGGTTTTTAAGCTCTGTCATGTTGTATTATTTTAAAATATGATAAATGTCTTCAACTGAATTTTATGTGTTTGCGTTCTTTTTTAAATGGTTCATTTCATCTGGATAGTTGATTTCATCGCTGATTTTTCATATCCAATTACTGTCAATAAAAATCAGGGACCAGAACCGAGCGCTTAGTATATTTATGCTCAAGTGTGTTTCGAAACACCTCATTGATTTTTGACATTGGAAAAGTCTGTACAAACTGACCAATCTTCAATTTGCCATCTGCAACAAGATCTACGACTTCTGGATACAATTCAGGTTTACAACCCCAGGTACCAATGAGTTTCGCATCGAAGGCCATCAGGTTGCTTAATCGAACTTCCACTTTATCCATTGTGAATCCGACGATAGAAAGCGTAGAGGCAAATGTGATCAGATTGAAGGCCAGCTCTTGTCCTGCTTTACTGCCGGAAATCTCAAAGATCTTCCATCCAAATTTCGGTGCTTTCAGCTCCTTTGCAATTTCCTTTACTTTTTCTTTCACAGTCTTGGCATCCATCCCTTTTGTGTTCAATGTGACATCCACCCCGTTCTGTTTGGCTATTTCGAGTTTTTCATCATCAATATCCAATGCCAATACTTTAGCTCCGAAGATCTTTGCAATCTGTGCACCGTAAATTCCAACTCCCCCAACACCTATGACGATAGCGAAATCCCCAGAGACCAGTTCGGATTTCTTCATCACCTGATAAGGAGTGGAAATCGCATCAGCGATGACAGCTAATTGCTCAAGTGAATATTGTTCTAATACTTTGTCCGGCACTGGACAAAGGAATCTTGCCGGCACACTGATATGGGAGGCAAATCCACCATGAAAGTCATTTCCTGGCATCAACTGGTTCCTGCAGATATTACTCCTGCCATTCACACACAATTCGCATTCGCCGCATGGCAGGACAGCCGGTATGATCACGTTCTTCCCTAACCATTCATCCGCACCTCTCACTACGACACCACTTATTTCATGTCCGAGTGTGAGGGGTAATAAATGTTTTGTCTGCACACCGTAATGCCAGAAACTGATATCGGTATGGCATACACCGCAACCTGAAATCTTTATCAGAGCCTCTCCATCCTTTAATTCCGGAAGAGCGGTCTCTGATAATTGAAATTCTTTATCAGGCTCAACCATCTGCCATTGATACATCTTCTCCTCTACTTTCCCCTGAACGGGTAAGGATGCTGTTTTTTCTATTTGATCTGACATTACTATAAATTTATATTTTCAAATAAGACGGCCGTGCCTTGTCCGCCACCTATACAAGCTGAACCGATTCCGTATTTCACATTTCTTGAAATCATTTCCCTCGCCAATGTGAGCGATAACCTCAATCCTGTTGCTGCCAACGGGTGACCAATTGCAATGGCCCCACCATTCACATTGAGTTTTTCTCGATCAAGTCCGAGTTCAATTTCGCAACCGATTACCTGCGCTGAGAAGGCTTCGTTAATTTCAATCAAACCGATATCTTCCATCGTCAATCCGGTCATCTCAAGAAGAAGACGGATCGCGGGAACCGGGCCGAGGCCCATCAGTTTCGGGTCGATACCGCAACTGGCTGAAGCAACCACTCTTGCAATTGGTTTCAATCCTTTTGCCTCAATTGACGATTTATGGGCAACCACAACGGCAGCGGCACCATCGACGATTCCGCTGCAATTCCCTGCAGTAAGAACGCCCACATCAGAAAAGACTGGTGCTAACTTTGATAACGCCTCAAGGGTCGTTTCGCGAACTTGCTCATCTGAAACAAAATTCTTTATTCCTCCAGGTATGCGGACCTTCCTTGGTTTCAACCCTTCGATTTCAAATATGATCGGATTCACCGGTGTGATTTCATCTTTAAGCAAATTATTATCACGCGCATTGACAGAACGTTGAAAAGAAGTCATTGCAAATTCATCGCATTGCTGACGGGTAATCTGATGTTTCATCGCGACATTTTCGGCAGTATATCCCATCGGATAACCAGCTGCGGTATCATCCAGCGCATCCCAAAGCATATCCCTGAACACCGGCCTGCCAAGCTGATAGCCCATGCGGTTGCCAAAGCTGACGGTAGGTGAGAGTGACATATTTTCTGTTCCGCAACAAAGAACAGTCCCTGCCTTTCCAAGCGTAATCTGTTCGGAAGCCGTAATGATGGTTTCAAATCCGGAAGCACAAATCCGTTGCACCATCAAGGAAGGAACTGACATTGGCAATCCGGCAAATAAAGCAATATGCCGTGGAATAAAATAGGCATCACCCGAAGCTTGTCCGATATTTGCGATGATGGCTTGGTCAATTTCGCCGGGAAGCACATTACATTTTTCCATCGCTGCTCGGCTCGCAATGATACCCAGATCTGTCGGGGAAACATTTGCCAGCGTTCCGCAATATTTTCCAAACGGGGTTCGCATACCGTTCACAAGATAAATATCATCATAGATGATGGCGATTCCTTTTTCTATTGAATGATATGATTTCATAAAGAGTTTGTTAGGGTTTCAGTCTGAATAATTTGTTTGCCGATATTCGAAAGCCAGGTCTGCCGTGCAATTAATGCAGCGCCATATGATACAATATGTTGAGGCTGCTCGATTGTCCTGATTTCCTTATTTAATTTATCGCTCAGCACCTTGTTTAAGTAAGGGTGATAGGCAATCACACCTCCGATCATGAAGGTTGGGATATTGGGATACAGTCGCATCTTAGCCACTTTGTTGGCGATAGAGCAATAGATTCCCCGGGCGATATCATGGCGGGGCATCCCGTCAAACACCCAGTTCATAATTTCTGTCTTTGCGAATACCGTACAATAGCTATTCAATTCCTTTTCAAATTCTGAATTCGAAGCGAGACTGCTCATATCAGAAATGTTTATTTCAGCCCGCTCTGAAATCTCTTCCAGAAACGCTCCTGTTCCTGCGGCGCATTTATCATTCATGTGGAAATGAGCGACATGATTTTCTTGATCGGTATGAATGATCTTGATATCCTCACCTCCGATGTCAACGATATTCTTTTCGCCGCTGAATAATTCAGACACACCGGCTGCGGCGCAATTGATTTCAGTCTTCACTATGTCCGTTTCTGTAAAATGCTTTCTACCGTATCCTGTTGCACAACTGTGTACGATGTTGAAGGTGGCATGTATCGCCTGAAGGATATTACGCATGGCGTGACGATCTTTATTCATCGTCTGCAAGGTATTCCTGAACACGGTATTGCCTTTGGCATCTATGATGGTGAATTTTGTGAATGCCGACCCCAAATCGATTCCAAGGAAATAATCCTGTTCCTTGTAAAAAACAGGTGGTTTATTCTTTTCAAGCAATCCCTTGGTAATGATGAGGCGGTTCAATTCACCATCGACACCTGGTATTCTGGCAAGGACATTTTTATTGGTCATCGCCTTTACCATATTTGTGAATGCCAGGTTCAGAGAGGTCTTTACATAATGCTTCTTTCCGTACTCGACGATCTTTCCATTGAAGTAATCAACCTCTGTCTGCCTGTTATTGATGAGATCTACGGCCAGGGAAGGAAAATGGTCTCCCCCTTTACGAAGGTACTTCATACATTTCCTTACGAAGTCATCCGGAAATGTAATCTTCTCCTTTCCCGCCACCTCAATTCCTTCATTGATGATCTGTTCGACAAGTTCCAATGTGTCTGCATCAGCCATTGCTTCAGCCATGGTCAGACGTCCCACTCCGCATAAAGCGCTAACCGAGGAATTCAGGATGGTTTTTTCCCAACTCCCCTTCACCAGATCAAAAGAATCCAGTTTTTGCGTCGTAAAACCGACACTATTCAGAATAGAAGCTAACATGTCCGCTTGAGCAGTCCGGTTATCATCCATCGAGCCGATATAATTGGGTGGGGTGACAAATGAAACCCGAACCACATTAGGTGCTCGGAGATTTCCTGCATAGTTAATGACCATGCGAAGTGTTTTAGACTCACCGAAAACAGAAGAAACCAATTTTTCCGAATCAATACCGTTCTGTGCTGAGACCAAGGTAATTTTCTCTGAATTGAGAATTTCAGCTTCTTTGGCGGCACTCAGTGTCTGATAGGTCTTTAGTGAGAAGACCAGATAATCCAGATCGAGATTCCGCATATCTTTAGGGGAGTTAAAAACCTTATCAAATTGGGTAGTCGACTCGATCACATTTTCCAATATAATCCCCTCCTCCCTGATTTTCTTCAGTTTGAATTCGTTCCTATCGCATATGGCAACATCACATCCTGCTTCTTTGAGTTTTACGGCTAATATCATCCCGACAGGGCCTAAGCCGACAACGCCGAATTTAATGCCGGAGAGTTCAATATTTTTATTCATTGGAGATTTTTTATTACGTAGATTTCTTCTTCTGCAGGAACATTTTTCCCGTATTTATCTTGTAGAATGGCCTTATATTTATTGAAAATCTCATCGGACGACAAAGGGGGAGTATTCTCTGCCGTTAAACCAGTATTGATGATGGTCGCGGATGCAAGTTTTGAGACTTGATGTTCAATCCCCTGGTTCACTCTTTTCAGGCAACCGCTGAGACATCTTCCCAACTCATCCAGACTCCGAGGGCAAAAACAACCTTCCTCAGGAGATAACTGATAATCAGGATTCGGAAACAATTTTTGATTCGGAAATATCATAGCCACTGGATGCTCCTTGTCGTCTTTGCCGACAACAACATACTGCACATAATGGCACTTCTCGCCGATCCGTTTCTCCAACTCCAGCGGACTGACTTTCTCCCCTGTTGAAAGTTTATATATCTTGTCCTTGATGGTCTGTATTTCATTCATGATTATAATCGTTTTACTTCATCTATCAACTATACACTTTCGAATTTTCAATCTGCTCAATGAAACTTTCAATCTTCGTAGTGGTTTGTCCTTCTGAATAGAACCGCAAATCGCAGAGGTCTCCTTCTACCACCAGTGTCGGAATGCCAAGTTTCTCAGTGATACGTTGCGGCATACCAAATCGCGAGTTGGAATTATTGGCACAGGTCTTTGCATCATGAAAAATCATGCCGTCTATCCTGAAGTCTTCAACCAATCTGGCCAAAATCTTTTCCTTTGCCTCCTCGCTCCTGTTGATGAAAATTTCGGTGTAGGCTTTCGCTGAAGATTCAAATGGGTGCTCTACATCAAAGGCATCAAATACCCAACTGTTACAATAAGTGGAAGCCACGACGGCCGCATGATTCTGGAGGAATAATTCTGACATAGGCCTCAGCTTACCCCAAATGGGCATCCCATCCCAATAAATGCGGCATCGTTCTTTCTCAAGAAACCCGACCTTATTTCTGACATTCGATTCAAGTTCCTTCAAAAGGGTTGTATAATAATCCTTGGCGACCTGGGTTCCTCGGAGTACCACAATAGGTCCCATGTGAATGGTAGCATCGAAAAAACTGATTGGAGAAGGGGAAGCAGTGGCTGTCCATAATACCTTTTTCCAAAGGTCTGTAGCTTCCTTGCTAAGTTGGAGTGTCTCCCGGAATCGGTCGATATCAAATTTCTGACCACTTGCCGCTTCACAGGCAGGAATCATAGCCTTAAACTGGTTACTGACATCGTTGATATGCACATCGGTTACTTCATCCACATGACGGGGCGGGGTGATCCCAACGATAGGGCAATTGAATTCCCTAGCAAAGTAAGTGAACCAATCCTGCACTTCGCGACACTGATTCGTATTGTAGACTATGATATCCGGTTTGGGAGGACCTTCCAATCCGTAATGCTCCTGCAGCGGGGTCTGTTTTTTCAGATAAGATCCGATATCAGAAGTTAGATAGGAACAGATATCATTATTGTACCCGAGGCTGGCACTCTCAGGAATCAAATCGCCGGAAGAGCGGGTAGCCCCTAATAAGGCACCATGATTCTCAGGGAAATGAACTTCAAAACCGAAGGAACGCAATAACTCGGCAGGACCAACGCTGGTACACCAAGCGTATTTCTTCCGTGCGTCCTTCATGCCAAGAAAATAATTTGACATTATTTCCTTCATGATTTTAGTCGTTTCTATCTTATACATATTTGATAATTGGAGATTTGGAGAATAGGGAGAATAGGGAATTTCAGATTTAAATTTTCAGTTAGTGTTTAGTTTTCAAATATTCTTAAGTTCAATTTTTTATCAGATTTTTATTCTTGCATCAACTACAAACGCGTTGTCACCGAATGCCATAATCGGGTTCATATCCATCTCTTGTATTTCAGGAAAATCCGTGACAAGTTGCGAAACACGGAGAATGATGTCGGTCACAAGTTGTTTGTCGATACCCTTTTCACCGCGAACGCCATCCAGTAATTTTGAAGCCTTCAGCGATGCAAGCATCTCATCAGCTTCTACCTCTGTGACAGGCGCAATCTTGAAGACCACATCCTTCAACACTTCAACATAGATACCTCCGATACCGAACATGATCAGATGCCCGAGGTCTTTCTTTGCACTGACACCTGCTATCAGCTCCCGTCCACCTGGCAAATATTTCTGGATAAAAAATTTGAGATCAGCCGCGTCGAATAATGCCTTCATTCTGACAACAGTTGAACGGACCTCATCCGCATTATTAAGGTTAATGGCAACACCGCCCTGATCACTTTTATGAATCAGGGAAGAGGAATCGGCTTTGATTACCACAGGGAATCCAATCACTTCTGCGGCTTTTACAGCGTCTTCAGTATCCGATGCAATGCGCCAGTCTGCAAAAGGAATCTTATAATGGGCAAGTAGTTGGTATGTTTGGGCAGAGGTGAGAAACTCCCTGTTCTCGTTTCGTGCCAGTTGCAGAATATTGCCGGCTTCTTTTTTATTTACATCATTGAAATCTTTCTCTTTACCTATATTTCTCGATTGCATCTTATGATACTTATACAATGCACCCAGCGCTTTCGCGGCAGTGGTTGGAAAGCTATAACAAGGCACTCCCCCATCCCGCAGGATTTTTGCCGTTTCCTGAAAACGTTCCAAACTCATATTGGTCATGAAGTTGCAGACCATCGGTTTTCGCTTCTGCTTGTTTACTTCCACAATATTCCTTGCCACCTCGTTTGTATCAGTAAACGGAGCAGTAACAAAATTGATATATACGGCATCGATGTCATCCTCATCCATCATTACATCCAGCGCACTTCGGAAATGTGTTCCACCGCCTGTTGCAACTACGTCTACAGGATTCCCGATTGATGCCTCAGGAAGCATCGTCTCCTTAAGGATTTCCTTAGCCCGTTCCGATAAAGCTGGAAGTTGCAAACCCGCGCTCACCAATTCATCGGTGGCTATCACTGCAGGGCCTCCTGTATTCGTGATGATGCCTACACGATTGCCTTTAGGAAGCGGTTGTGTCGAAAATGCCATTGCTGCCTGACACATCTCTTCTTCGTTTTGAAAGGAGAGGATACCGGTCTTTTCGAATATCAACTCCGTGGCGATGTCAACACCTGCGAGTGAACCAGTATGTGAAGCAGCTGCCTTTGCGCCTTCTTCGGTTCGACCTGCTTTCATCGCAAGAATCGGTTTTTTCTTTGAAACGCGTTTGGCCACATCCATAAATTCCTTCGGATTATGAAATCCTTCCGTATACAAGATAATCGCCCTTGTGCCATCATCATTACCATAGTAATCAACCACTTCGGAAATAGAAACATCACAAGCGTTTCCGTTCGAGGCATAAAGCCGCATTCCAATATCGAGGTCAAACAAGCTTTGCATGATGAAGGCTCCCACTCCGCCGCTTAAGGCTACAATCGAAATGCTGCCGGGCTTCGGAAATGTGAATGTAAAATCACAATACGCATTGTATTGTGGGTCAGCGTTAATGATTCCCTGACAATTCGGGCCAAAGACCCGGACGCCATATTTTTTTGCATTTGCCAGAAACTCTTTTTGTAATGCCATCCCTTCTTCACCCATCTCGCTAAAACCGGCCGAGTTGATAATGACTGATTTGATTCCTTTCTTACCGCAATCTTCAATCATCTGTGGAACGAATCTGCTCGGAATAATGATATGCGCCAAATCAATGTCGCCAGGGACATCAAAAATAGTCGGGTAAGCCTTAATCCCTCGAATTTCAGGTTCTTTCGGGTTGATGGGATAAATCTGTCCGGTATACCCGTAATGAACCAGATTCTTAAGGATGACATTTCCAATGGATAATTCCTTGGATGATGCGCCGATGATGGCAATGGCTTTCGGTTTGAAAAGTGAATCCAGTTCATGAATCCGTTTTTCATTCCCCACGTTTTTGTTTTCGGTATTGACCGGCACTTCTGTCATAACATGAGTTTTATACTGCGACCGCTTGTTTTTCTTTTAGCTTGATATGCCTGAATCCTCCCCACAATGCTGCGCCGATGGCTCCTGCATATCCTGCATCGGGATGGGTCTTTATTTCAAATTGTTTACCGGTCTCTGCCAGTTGTTCACTGATAGCTTGTAACATTCCTTTGTTCAGAGCCATACCACCAGTAAGAATAATCGGAGATTCCCCTTTCAGTGAACTCAGCAATTTGATGATCCGGTTCGCAATTGACAGGTGGATTCCTTTGATGATGTCCGGAGTCTTGATTCCCCGGGAGACCATGTTGATGACATCGGTTTCTGCTAGCACTGCACATATACCAGAAGAAATTTCAGGTGCAGTCGCGCTCAATGACACATCACCGACTTCTTCAATGGACAATCCAAGATAACGGGATATGTTCTCCACAAATTGCCCTGAACCCGATGCGCACTGTCCTGTCATCTTATAATCTTCCACACGTGCATCAGGTGAAATCTTGATAGCCCTTACAAACAGAGCGCCCATATCGACCACCGTCCTGGCATCAGGGAAAAGAAAATGAGCACCTTTCGCATGTGTGGTCATCCCGTAGAAATGTCCGCGTTTGCGTTTTACCATGTCGCCTTCACCGGTAGATGCCAGGTAGGCAATATCCTCGTACTTCAGATGATGTTTCTGAAGCATAGTCTGTATCATCTCATCAGCCACCGTAGTCGGGTTTCTCTTCCTGATCTTTTCGGTATGTTTCTCAACGATTTCTGGATGGTCGGAGTAATCCATCAGCACCAATTTGATAAAATTGCTCCCGACGTCAATACCCATTGTAAATAAAGAAGTCTTCATTGTATTAGTATTAATTGTTAGGCCATCTCTTTTACTTTCTTGACAGATGGCAGGTCAAGGTTTAAATTTCTTCTTGCAAACATGGCACCTCCAAGCGCCCCCATGAAAATAGAATCCGTATGGATATTGATTTTTATACTCTCCCCATAATTTTCCCTGACCAGTTGAGTGAGGTATTTAATCACAGCAGGATTTCGTGCCACACCGCCTGTGAAGGTAAATTCGTTGAATACACCGCCTGATCGTGCGATGAGCGACATGGCACGCATGATGATTGCCCTGTGCAGACCGCCAAGGATATCTTCCCGTTTCTCTCCCAGATTGGTCAATTCACGCAACTCCGCTCCTGCGAATACGGTGCAAGTCGAACAGATGGTCACTTCCTTTTCAGCCTGCATGGCCATAGGACCAAGTTCATTGATGGAAATGCTCATTTCATCGGCGATGTATCCGAGGTAACGGCCGCAACCAGCCGCACAACGATCGTTCATCTGGAAACTTGTCACCAATCCGTGTTTGTCTACCTGTATGGCTTTGGTATCCTGTCCACCGATATCGAGTACTGTCCTCGTATCAGGGAAAACGGCATGAGCACCGAACGCATGACATAAGATTTCGGAACGAATGCAATCCTCAGGGAACGGCAGCAAGGCGCGTCCATATCCGGTACCCGTCATATTGGCGATATTGAATTCGAGATCTGCAATCTCATCTATATGTTTCCTGAGTGTATCGGACACCTGGTCAAAGTTGCCTTTCAGCAAGTTCATCTCGGCATCGAAATTAATACTTGTGTTTTCGGTTGATGTATCCGGAAGATTTTTGTATTTATGTTTCAGTTCATCCATTGCCTTATGGATAAGTTCTTTGAAATTGAACTGCACCCTTTCATTCTCAGCCGGGCTGATGCTCTTATCCCATATGGTCATCAGCGGCTCGAACAGAGACATCTCGAGTTTGTTTACCTCTTCATTGTATTTTTCGGAAACGATATCCCTAAAAAACTGGTTCTTGCTGCCGAGATTGTTATACAGATAATCATGTTTGATCACCGGCTTAAAGGCCTTACGAATGGCGATAAGATGACCTAACATTATTTTCCGCTTTTCTTCATCAGCAAACATAGTATGACAAGTCTTTACCAATTCCTCACCCAAACGGTCAAGCCTTACCTTGAACTGTTCATATTGGAACACACTTGCCAGATCGGCAATATATTTCTGATAGGAAGGATTGAATTCGATTTCCTTCTGGATATTTTTCTGAAGGATGGAGAACCTTGCATTATAGATGGCTTCGTCTCTGGCGATATCCGCAGCAACTGAATAATTTGAGCGTGTATTCGTGATACCGCGGCCTATGATCTCATCTTGTTCGTTGATGATAACCGCTTTGGATGTGGTAGAACCCAGATCGACTCCGAGATAATATTTATACATACATGTTGTGTTTTAAATTGTGGTTGCTTCCTGTTTTAAAATGATCTTACGTTGCTCCAGCATCTGGAAATAGGATTCTAACCTATTCTTGATATTCGAATAGGAGAAATACCGTGGGTCGACAAGATCAGATTCGATAAACCCGACCGGCACGCTGGCGCGCTGTTCGATCTCGCGCATAATCATCAGCTGACCAGCCGAGAATGAATTGCAGCTTTTGATAGAATTGATGAGAAATCCGTCTGCCTTGTACTCCTTCACATAGTTTTCAAGCATCTCAACACGTTGCGGCAGGTTCATGTTCGTATAGACACCCATGCAATATTTCGATAAACTTTCCAGCGGTTCTTTCGGATCATGACGGAAACCGAGATCATAGACTCCGCCTACCTTGGTATAGGATGAAGCGACAATAACCGCCCCCATATCATAAAAGATCTTCCAGAATTCGCGGAAGTTTGTCCAGTTCGGAGGGCCTTCAACTACGAGTCGGAATTTTTCTTCCTTGATCTCACCTTCCGGGGTCACGGGGCCAAGACCGAGTTCGATACGTTGCTGTACTTCATTCCAAAGTTCAGTATAATAATCCACTGCTTCTTGTGTTCCCCTGAATGCAGTGAAGATAGGGCCGATATAATAAACACCTGCGAAATATGCATCGATCGGTGAAGGGACCAGTTTGGCACTTTCAAGAATTTTCACCAGCAAGTCCTCGGCCTTGGCGGAATTCTCCATCATTTTTGAAAGTCTGGCATGATCATACTTCTGCCCTGAGACCATTTCCATCTTTGGAATCACTTCTTCCTTCATTTGTTTCACCATGTAATTAATCTGGTCTTCCGTCATTACACCATCCTCCTGATAAGGAGTATGCAGCATGGCCACCGGAACTCCCGGGTAGAGCCTTTCGAGATTCTCAAACCACTTCAGGAAAGTGAAACATCCGGTGTAGCTCAGCAAAAGCAAGTCAGGCGGAGGAATTTTTTCACCTGTCGGGCCGATATTCCCGTTCAGCATCATTCCTATATCGCACTTCACATAGGTGCAGACATCCTCTGAAAAACCTATCTTTTCAGCATCACGTATATATTCTGCGGATTTCTTTCTCATCCCTGATTGCAGTGCGTTGATTTCAGGATAGACCGGGAGCATATCAAAGGAAAGAATCAGCTCGGTCAGGTTGCCGGGCACGAAAGTATAAACCACTTTCTTACCCAGTTCCTTTGCCATGCTAAGGTCCTTGAATTGTTTTGCGAGCATCTCCTTCTGGATGATCATGCTGTTTTCTTTGATCGCTTCTTTATGACTTGACATCTTTACTGTTTTATGATTGTATTAGTTAATTTCTTGCATCATTCACTTGTGAATGCTGTTATGCCCAGAGTTTAATGGAGTCTGAAAAAGTTCCCGCCTGCTCCTTGATAATTTTGAACTGACCGGTGTTTTCGTGAAACTGAAAATTGATATGTGGGAGTCCTGCGGCATCCGCTTCCTTCTGCAATTCGGGCCGGTCGAGTAAGGCCGGATCGCAAAAACTTGCTGCACAGAAAATGATCCCGTCAGCCATACGCCGTTGAGCAAGTGCCACCAGCCTCTTTCCTTTAGGATTACCGACATCGTAGTATGCGGAAGAGAATGTGCTCTGATGGATATAGGCTTCTGAAAGGGCAGACAAAGGATTGTCCGTATGATGATCGATATCACCGATAATGAATCTCGAACCCAGCATGAAGTCATCATCCACTATATAACATCCGGCAAGTTCAATCGACTTGATCAATCCGATTGGCGGTTGTTCGCAAAACGAGCCAGAAACAACTACCCGTGTATTATCCATCGGTTCACCCCGTTCATTCTGAAGATATCCAACGACCTGTTCGAGGATTTCGTTATGCTCCTCAACCGGCATTCCCAAACCTGCCCGTAATAGATAATAGGTCTCCACGGCCGAAAGTTTCCATGGACTTGCTTCACGGATATCATATATGGCTTCAATCAGCTGACGGTTGGTATTATATAAGCCAATCGAATGGTTCAACGATTCAGTGGTGACCCTTACCCCGTTTACATTAAAAATATCCTCCAGAACCTTTTCAAGTTCCTGGATATAAAACTTACCTCCGATATGTGCAGAGAAATTCTGTGGGTAATCGAAATAACGCTGAAACTTTCCTTTATTGGACAGTTTAAACATTCCTGATAGATTACGGACACAATCACAAATGGCAGGGAAAAGGAATCCATCGAAGCCTTCGAGATTCGTGTCAAGGGCCATCTCAATGATTCCTCTTGGAAGATGGCATATATAGGACTGGTAATATGCATCACCTTTTATGATTTGTTTCCTGTCACCTGTACCCATGATACCTACGGCGATACCATTTGCTGCATGAATAATCTCTCGAGGAATATAGGTTGGCAAATAACCTACTATTACTCGTGTCTCATCTTCGGCCTTCCATCGCTTCGCCCTTTTGAATTGAAGGTCGAATGCGGCTTCTTCGCATTCGGCTAATAGTTGTTCCAATGATTTCATCAGATAGTGTTATAAAAGTGATCGTATTTTAAGAACTCCCGGATTGAAACAGACAGTTGTTTTAACCTTGGCATAACAAAGTGACGTTTTTAAATCAATGCTTTCTGTGATACGCATCACAGTTTACGATGACTTTTGTCATGTTTTATTCTCTGGCAAAATTTGTAGTTTTACCAAACCATGATGGAGCAGAAGCAGTGTTCAGTTATCATATTATCAGGGGGGAAATCCGAAAGGATGAGGTTCCCGAAAGCTTATCTTCAACTTAACGGGAAGACATTTCTTAAAAGACTGGTTGATATGTACAGCGCTTTCGGGGTTACGAATATCGTTGTAGTGATGAATCAGAAGTATTGTGAAGACAAGTGGGCAGAATTCCTCAGAAATGTTTCTTCGAAAATCATTCTGGTTCGCAATGCTGACCCGGATTTCGGCAAGTTTCACTCACTGAAATTGGGACTGGGACACATTACAGCAAAGTCGTTTTGCTTTCTCCAACCGGTTGACCAACCATTTATTGATGAAGACCTGTTGAATGCACTTTGGGCAAATAGGAATCCTACAGGTTTTGTTTCTCCTGTATTTGAAGGAAGAGGCGGACATCCTGTCTTGATTTCAGAATCGGTTATCAAGTCTGCCCTTGTTGAAAAAGAATCTGATTTGAACCTGAAAGAATTCTTATGCCGATTTCCAAAAGTTGACATAAAGATGAACAATAATAACGTACTAAAAAATATCAATTCACCGGAAGACTATATGCAGATTTCATCCTATAATATAATGGCGTGAAAACTATATTTGAACAGATACTCGAAGCGAGAAGAGCAAATGACACTGTAGCGTTATGTACGATAGTCCATACCAGAGGATCGACACCTTGCAAAGTAGGCTCCAAGATGCTGGTGTATGCTGACGGCACGATTGGAAGCACGATTGGTGGCGGGGCACTGGAAAAGAAAGTGATTATGGATGCACTAGAGGTGATAAAGTCAAGAGTGCCATCCTTGTTCAGTCACGACTTGCTGAATCAGCACAATATGTGTTGCGGAGGAACAGTAGATATTTTTATTGAGCCTATTATGAAAAGAAACAGCTTATATATTTTTGGTGCAGGTCATACCGGTCAGGCACTCGCCACACAAGCCATACCCTTTGATTTTGATATTACCCTGATTGATGACCGCAGAGAATATATGGATCAATGCAACCTCTCCGTGGTGAACAGGATGTGCATGCATTTCGAGGATGCGCTTGAGCAGCTGCCGTTTGATGAACAGGTTTTCATATGCATCATGACTTACAGTCATCCGACGGACAGAGATATTCTCGCTTACTGCCTCGGGAAGCCATTTGCCTATCTCGGTATGATAGGCAGTCAGCGGAAGGTTGAGATGACGAAGAAGCTGTTTAAAACAGGATTGCGTATTTCAGACAACGACTTGGTCAGAGTGGATATGCCGATGGGAATCGATATCGGAGCCGAAGGACCAGAGGAAATCGCTGTCAGCATTCTGGCAAAATTGATACAGGTAAAACACAGGATAACAACATGAACGAAAAAAGAATTGCCATTATAACCGGCGCAGCCAAAGGAATCGGGAAAGCTATAGTTGAGCGCTTCGTGAAGGATCATTATATTGTGATTGCAGTCGATGTGGATGAAGAACACGGGAAAGCACTCGAAGATGAATTCGGCAAGATGAACCTGGAATTTGCAAGAGCTGACATTGCCAACGAACAGGAAGTGAAGATGCTGTTTGCAAAAATAAAGGCTGAGTACAAGGGCATCGATGTTCTGGTGAATAATGCCGGGATTATCAAGGATAATCTGATCTGGAACATGCCTGCTGATGATTTTGATCGGGTTGTCGATATCAATCTGAAAGGGACCTGGCTATTGTGCCGTGAGGCTGCCATCATCATGAAACAACAGCAAAGCGGAAGAATCGTGAATATCGCATCACGGGCATGGCTGGGAAACCGGGGCCAAAGCAATTATTCGGCATCAAAAGCCGGGGTGATAGGCATTACACGTGTGCTTGCCCTTGAACTGGGCAGGTACAATGTCTGTGTGAATGCAGTCGCACCAGGCCTGATCGACACCCCACTTACAAAAAAATTGGAACCGGATGTGCTCAGCAAACTAATTGACGCGCAACCTACACGGACCATGGGGAACCCATCTGATGTAGCAAATGCAGTCGCCTTTCTGGCTGACGAAAAAACACAATTTATAACAGGACAGACCCTTTATGTGGACGGGGGAAAAAGCATAGGGGCAGGAATATAAACAAACAGTCAAAACATGAGACAGATTACCTTACATATCAACGGGAAAAAATACGATGTTCTGGTTGAAGCACATCAAATGTTATCTACGGTTATCCGGGAGAAAATCGGATTGACCGGAACCAAGATCGGTTGCGAGCAGGGAAGTTGCGGAGCCTGCACTGTGATGGCAAACCAGCAACCTGTGCTGAGCTGTATTACACCGGCCATACGCTTTGACGGAGCCGAAATCATCACGATAGAAGGAGTATCTCAGCTGGGTGAATTGGATTTACTGCAGCAAAAGTTCGTCGAAAAAGGTGCTGTCCAATGTGGCTTCTGCACACCGGGGATGGTGATCACCGCATTGGATTTCATCAACAGGAATCCAAATCCATCCATGCACGAGATCAAAGATGCGTTATCAGGAAATATCTGCCGATGTACAGGTTATAAAAAGATTATCGAAGCGGTGGCTGATTATGCCATTGAAAAGCAGGCAGGGAAAAGAACATCCCCACTTAACCCGGAAACTAAATACGCTCGAGTTGGAACAGGAAGGCCCTCTATTGAAGCTGCTAAGAAGGTGCAGGGGATTGCGGAATATGCGGATGATATCAAACTGAAGGACGCTCTTCATGTGAAATTTGTCAGGAGTACATTCCCTCATGCAAAAATTGTTTTCATCGACACTCAGGAAGCCATGAAACTGGAAGGTGTACGTTATATCGCTACTGGGCATGAATTGCCAGTTACGTTCGGTGTGCTTCCGATTTCACAGGATGAACATGCAATCGCTATTGAAAAAACAAGATATATCGGGGAGATTGTTGCGGCAGTCGCTGCCGATTCAGAAGATATCGCCGCGTTCGCCTGTAAGCTTATCCGCGTGAAATATGATCCGATCAAGGAATTCCTTACGATTGATGATTCCCTGCAAGATGCCGGTGAGTTTGAAAAGATTCATCCTGAGTTTGGAAAGTTGAACAACAACGTCCATAAGAAAGCAGAGTTACGCTTTGGCGACCAGCAACAAGGTCTGAGAGATGCGGATATCGTGAGTACGATGTCATTCGAGATGGAAGGTATCAATCATGGGTTCACCGAACCTCATGCAGCTTCAGCCTATTGGGATGAAAACGGATTGACATTGGTTTCTGCCACGCAGGTGACTCATTATCTGCATCGTGCGCTGGCGAAGACGATGCAAATACCATTAAGTCGCGTGAGGGTGATTAAACCTTATGTAGGTGGTGGATTTGGGGGAAAAGGAGACCCTTTCCCTCATGAAATCATCGTTGCTCATCTTGCCCGAAAAACAGGTAAACCTGTACGGGTCAGGTTAAGTCGCGAGGAAGTATTCTTGACTAATCATGGCCGTCATCCCTCCAGAATGACCGTACAGTTAGGCGCAAGCATGGATGGTGAACTAAAAGTGCTGGACGCGGATATTGCCATTGATGGTGGAGCGTATGGCAGTTTCGGGGTGGTCACCTCCTATTATAACGGCGTGCTCTTACAGGCCCCATATAAGCTTGACAATTTCGGATTCAGAACGTTCAGGGTCTATACCAACAAACCCCAATGCGGTGCTATGCGAGGTCATGGTGCAGTGAATTCACGCTTCGCTGTTGAATCTTTGATTGATGATATCGCACATAAGATCAAGATGGACCCAGTTGATATGAGATTAAAAAACTTTCTTGATCCGAATACACTAACTGTCGGACAATATCGCATTACCTCGAATGGAAGCCGCGAGTCGATATTGAAAGTAGCCGAGCAATCTGATTGGAAGCAACGTCATGGCAAGATGCCATTCGGGCATGGTTTGGGCGTCGGTTGCGGATTCTTTATCAGTGGCAGTGCCTTGCCAATTATCTGGAATGAGTTGCCTCAGTCCACGGTTCATCTGAAGGTGGATTTCGACGGGAGGGTCCTGATTACTTCAGGTGCGAATGATATCGGACAGGGAAGCGACACGATGCTTGCTATCATCATCGCCGAAGTACTCGGCATCGGTATGGATGAAATATTTGTCTTGGCAGCCGATACGCTGATTACACCGGTTGACCTTGGAAGCTATTCGAGCCGTGTAACCTTTATGGCTGGTAATGCGGCAAAGAATGCGGCTGAAAATCTCAGGGATGAAATTGCGACGGCAGTTGCAAAAAAGAAGAATATTGAAGCGACTGAACTGAATTTCATGGACGGACGGGTATTCAGCAATGATCGGAAAGTTGATATCGAATGGCTGGAAGCTATCGAAATCGTCACAGCAAACAGAGGTGCTGTGAATGTGAGCGGAAAGTATATCTCGCCGAAATTAGGAGGTGACTTCAAAGGGGCCGGAGCAGGTCTGAGTCCCTCGTATTCATTTGGTGCCTGTGTGGCAGAAGTGAAGGTGAATATTGAGACCGGTCATATCAAGATTTTAAATGTATGGGGCGCACATGATTGCGGTAAAGCCCTGAATCCATTGGCTGTCGAAGGACAGTTGGAAGGGTCATGGCATATGGGTATTGGACAGGCGATGAGCGAGGAGATGAGATATTACAATGGTCTATTGGTCAACAATAATTTCATCGATTACAAGATTCCGACATCCCTAGATACACCAGACATTCATACCAACATCATCGAGACCAACGATCCCGAAGGCCCGTTCGGGGCAAAGGAATGCGGTGAAGGCGCATTACATCCTGTCATTCCTGCCATTGCCAATGCCATTTATGATGCGGTGGGAATACGAATCACGAAACTACCGATCCGGAGTGAAGATGTGTTGACGTTACTGAAAGAAAATATAAAACCTGAAATACTCCAATAATGACTACCGAACAATACTACCTTAAAGCAAAAACTACCGATGAAGCGATTCAAATAGCAATGCAATACCCTGATAGTTTCAAATATCTTGCAGGAGGAACTGACCTTCTGATCAATAAATTTCAGGGTACAGACGAGACATGCTGTTTGATAGACATCACTGATATTAAAGAACTGAAGCAGGTTTCAACACATGGAAAGGTACTACGGATCGGTGCACTTATAACACTAGATGACCTTAAAAAACATGATGCTATTGTAAACTTCTTTCCAGCCTTGCTGGAAGCAGCACATCATGCAGCATCACCAGTACTTCGCAAAACGGCAACAATCGGTGGAAACATCCTTTGCGAAAACAGATGTTCATTTTTCAATCAAAGCGAGTTTTGGAGGGAATCGGTCGGTTACTGTCTAAAATGCGAGGGTGACGTTTGCATTGCCACTGGAGGAAAAAAAGCTTGCTTTTCACGATTCGTGTCCGACACCGCTCCTGTGCTCATCAGTGCGAAGGCACAACTTGAAATCCTTGATGTTGATGGGATTCATACGATCCCCTTGGAGAGTGTGTATACGGGCGACGGCATCCATCCGCGAAATCTTTCAAAAACAGCACTGATCCAGGCAATCCTGTTACCGCTTGATAATCGCTACCGGATCATCTTTAAGAAACTGCGTCCCCGTGAAGCCGTTGATTTCTCTTCCCTTAGTACCGCAGTTTCAAAGGACAGGTCGGGGAATATCAGGATCGTGCTGGGAGGCATTGACCCCAAACCTGTCGTGGTGACAGGAAGCATCCATGATGAAATGGATTCGCTGATCATGCAGGCCGTTAAGAAATCACGCATTATCGACAATGATTACTACTCACGAACGTACCGAAAAGAAATGATTCCCGTTTTCCTGAGACAGAGTTTTAATGAACTAGAATTGTAAGATCAATGCAGATGTTGTGTTCTATTTTTTACAGACATAACAGTCCATAGCCTTCAAGGTAAACGTTGGCTTTTTCTCACTTTTTGCCCTCCTATTGCACCTTTTAACATGAAAAAACCGTTGTAATTCAATGTTTACAACGGTTTCAAGATTTACTTAAGTGCCCAGAACAGGAATCGAACCTGCACATCCTTGCGAATACAAGATTTTGAGTCTAGCGCGTCTACCAATTCCGCCATCTGGGCCTCTTCTCGTGAGGTGCAATATTACAACTTTCAATT
>CAIQUX010000311.1 GCA_903875055.1 uncultured Bacteroidota bacterium | reverse complement strand
CGGAAGCGGGGTTGGGATAAACATCGAACAGGTTTTTGGCAATTGTTGTATTAAGGCCAACAGATATCACAGTAGAACAATCTGATGTATCGACACAACCATTTTTGCTAATCGCAACAGCATAATCTCCATTTGATATTGCATTAAAGGTTTGATTTGTTTCTCCTTGCAGGATTGAATAGGGATTACATGTCAACCACTGGTATGTTGCGTTGACTTGATTTGAAGTCAATGAATTCAATACTTGTAGAATAGACGTGTTGATTGTGTTTATGGTCAGGTTTAAAATAACCATACTGTCGCACCCTTTTACATTTAGCAAGGTGTCATAGTACACTCCGCTTGAAGTGAGTGTTTGGTCATTGAAAAAATAGCTGTCACATGCTGTTGTAATAAAAGTTGAGGAAGGCGGAATGAAAATAACATGTGTATGTGTATTGCTATCACAACCATTAACAGAATTAAAATGACATATATGGTTCAAGTTGCTGATTATATTACTTTCCGTATAACCATCAGGGTACGTATAACTACTCCCGTAACAGACGAGCACAGTATCGTAAAGATTATGGCCGAGTACATGAATCGATGATACGATTAAACTGTCGCATCCATTCACAGAGCTAAATGCATTGTTATGTATAGTATCGTGAATGATGTTTGAAATGGTCAAAGAATCTGGAAAAGTATATGACATACCAATACATATTGTGTCATAAGTGGTTGTGAAATAAGAAGGAAGCACCTTCAATTTTGTTCTTACCAAGCTATCGCAATCTATTGTTGTTGATTGAATAGAAAAATCATACATGGTATCATGTAATATATTATTTAGCGTAAATCCATCCAAAAATGTATATGACGAATTGCATAATATGGTATCATGTATCAACTTTAATTTAGGGAACTTAGTGACTTGATAAATAATATCCCCCACAGGATAGCTGCCATTTAAATTGGCTCCTGCTTCATTCCCGGTTGAAAATATCCAACCATACAGATATTCATTGCCATATTTTTTTCTGAGGGGAATGTAATTATTGTAATAATTGAAATAGTAATGATTCCAGGGCGATGTGAGATTTTTATTCAGCCAAATACTATCATTCGTATTCCATGTAAAACTTGATGTGTCATTTATGAAGATTCCGGAATTTAACCGAATAGCGCCATTCATATAAGTAATTGAGCCTGTGAATAAGTCCGAATAAGTTAGTATACTTGTACCAACTTGTATGTTGGTATCTGACAAAATCAATTGAGCATTTCCCTCCCAATGCGAGCCTGCTGATGATACGAAGTAAATATAGGATGTCATCAGTTGAGCACTGACAGTGGTGCTATCACAGTTAAAATACAGATTTTGGGTAAGTGAAGAATTAGCTGCTGGTGATTGTATAAGATTTATGGTATCTACTTTGATTCCAATAGCTGATGAGCCAGTATAAATCTGTGCATCCAAATGGTTGGTCCATCCAAGGGTAAGTATTAAAATGAAAATAATTCTTGTCATGCAAACTGTTTTCATTGTTTCATTTTTCTTCGTACTTATTTTTTAGGGAAGAAATTCAAGTTGTTTTTCCTATTGTTATTGTTTGCTTGTAAGGCAGGTCATCGATCACGTGCAACTGAATCCATAAATCAATTAATCTATTCATACGCCGTGATTCTCCCAATAAAGATAAGCATCGTATTTCTAAGTGAGTTACTATTAACACATTTCATTTCCAAACTTCGGATCATAGTTCAATTTAGTCTGATAGTGGTATGAGTCTATATTTCTTTAATTCGAAAAATTCTGAGCTTCTTTTAATTTGAATTTCAGATTGGGTCAAACTTCTTTGGATTCTTACTATAGTATAAGCTGATTGTCATTTTGTTTAGAACAAATGAGGAAGAGTGACATTGGGCTTAGTCCAAAATTCCAATTGTTATTAGGACCAGCTTGTCAATTACGTAAGAAAAATCGGCAATCCAACCATAGTCGAATTGCCGAATAATATTATTGTCGAATTCTTTATTTCAATTTCATTTGAGCAAAATACGGATGTTCGGGATTCACAATTAATTCCTGTCTGAGAGGGTGTATTAAAACATCCATATCTTCAAGAGGAATAGCGCCTAATAGAACTTCGCTGTCGCCTGGTAATACCATGGCACTTTGTACTGATCGTCTGTTTTTAAATTTCAATTCAACCGGTGATACAACATCACATTCAATGATCTCTCCGTTTGCAAGTTGTGCTTTTCGTTGCTCAACTACTTGAAGTTTCAATTGCTCCTGAATATTTTCATTGATACAAAGCATATAACTCCCCGTGTCAACCAATGCAATCACATGGATTCGTTTAATTTCTTCTTCACCAATAACATGAGCTTTCGCTAAGGCAATATCATCTCCGTTGATCAATTCGATTTCTGCATGCACCATTCCCATAAAATTAATTTTATCAAAGATAACTTGTAAATCCAAAATTCGAAGCACGAATTACGAAGACTTAAAACAAAAAAAATCGGCAATCCAACCATTGTCGAATTGCCGAATTATTATATTGTCAAATTGTTTCTACCAGCTGGTATCGTCGTTGCGTTTCTTGAAACGTGGTTTCGGTGCTGATGAAGCGCTACTGCCGCCTCTGGTATTTGAACTTCCACTGCCGCTTCGTGATGAAGAGCCATATTTTCGGTCGCCGCCAACGGTATTATTTCCGCCTCTGGCACTTGTATAGGTACGTTCACGTGGACCTTTTCGTTCGCTGCGTTCAGCCGATCGTCCGCCTGAATTTTGTTCGCCTTCAGCACGGGTGATTCGTACTTCACGTCCGTTGACTTCCACATTCCTGAATCCGGTTAGGATACGTTCGGCACTTTGTGCATCGGTTTCGAAGAACGAAAACACGCCTTGCATTTCGATGTCCTTGATATGATGTCCGCTCACCTTGCTGTTCTGGAATATCATCTCACGCATTTCATCGTATCGAAGATTATCTTTCTTACCAAGGTTGATGAATAATCGGGTAGTAGGTTCGCCATCGGCAAATGAATCACGTCGGCTGCCACGTTCTCCGCGGTCGCTGCTGCGTTCATTTCCTCTGCGGTCTCCACGATCGCTTCCACGACGTTCGCCACGGTCACTACTTCTGTCACTTCCTTTAGATCGTGATGATTCGTCTATATTCAGGTCAGAATGAGCTGTATAGTTGGTATCTAATTTAGACAATTCCTTGGCCATGATACGGGCTACCAGTTCTTCCTTGTCCATTTGCATCAACGGGAATATCCATTCGTTTCGTGGTTGGATTTCTGAGGTGTTCTGGTAATCAAACTCAGCAAATTCAGTCACGAAATTCTTGATACGTTTGTCGATGATTTCTTCTCCTTTCGGAATCATGAATTTTTCAAATTTCATGTTCGCCATCTTCTCGATCTGATGCATCTTGTAGGCTTCACGGATATGCAATAAGGCGATAGAGATACCTTTCTTACCAGCACGGGCTGTACGTCCGCTTCGGTGCGTATAGTTCTCAATATCATCAGGAAGGTGATAGTGGATGACATGCGTAATGTCGTTGACATCGATACCGCGAGCAGCCACATCGGTTGCACACAATATCTTGATCACACGTTTACGGAATTTACCCATGACCTTGTCACGTTGTTGTTGCGACAGATCGCCATGAAGACAATCGGCGTTATAACCCGACTTAACCAATGAGTCACTGATTTCTTGTGTTTCGAGTCGGGTAGTACAGAAGATGATACCGAAGAAATCTTCATTGAAATCAATGATACGTTTCAGGGCCGGTAATTTTTCTTTAGCCTGAACCACAGCGTACTGATGCGTGATATCGGCTGAGGTTGAATTTTTCTTGCCTGAAGAGACTTCCACTGTTTCTTTCAGGTATTTGTTGGCGATAGATCGGATGGCTTTCGGCATGGTGGCGCTGAAAAGTCCGGTCACTTTATCTTCCGGTGTATTGGATAAGATCGATTCGATATCTTCCTGGAATCCCATGTTCAGCATCTCATCGGCCTCATCAAGTACTACGGTTTCAACCTGTTCGATCTTAACCGCCTTACGGTCTATCAGATCGATCAGTCGTCCCGGTGTGGCCACAATGATATGGACACCCTGACGTAATTCACGGATCTGCTCAGAAATGCTGCTACCGCCATAGACGGCTGTGATACGCACACCGCGCATATTCTTGCTGTATTTCTTCAAGTCGTTTGTAATCTGTATACACAATTCTCTGGTCGGAGAGATGATAAGGGCTTGTGTAAATTTCTTCTCGGTATCGAGATGGTGAAGGATAGGAAGACCGAAAGCGGCTGTTTTTCCTGTTCCTGTTTGTGCCAGGGCTACGAGGTCGCTTGTGCGCTCGATAAATACCGGTATGGCTTTTTGTTGGATTTCTGTAGGCGTTTCAAAGCCCAGTTCTGTGATTGCACTGACAATGTTTTCATGCAAACCCAAGTCACTAAATGTTGTAGTCATCTTGTTTTTTTGTTTTTAAAATAAATAAATAAAGCCATCCCTCTAAGCTTAGTAAATAATCTTATAGCGGACGGAACCTATTGTATTTGTAAAAACAAATGATAATTGAAAAATCTCTTTCCTTTAAAAGAGCATGACCCATGTTCGTGCGGCTATGTATTAGCTAGTAAGCGAATTGTAAGAACTTCTTGAGTGGCAAAAGTAGGGTTTATAATGTTGGCAAATGCGAATGAGTTGCTAATAGAATGGGCATCGACATTGGTTTGTCCATTTCACTGAACGCCACGATGAGATTTGTTTCTCTCTTTTAACCACCCATCAGATATTCGTGGTTGCCCGGTTTTACATCATGGTTCACCCTTATTATGTTTTGGCTGACCAGTATCCTATTTTGGTTATCCTGCGTCCAAACTTGGTCCCCCATCATTAGGTCCTGGTCCCCCAGGGGTATATTTTGGTCCCCCCTCATCATCCGCGGGAACCCCCTCCGTCATGTTTAGACCTCCCGCACTTCGTCGTGGGCGTCTGCACAGGAATCATGGTGAACCCGGACCTTTGACGAGACCTCCCGCAGTTCTTCTTGGTCAACCATAACATATTCATGGGCGTCCCGCACAGTCTCATGGTTGGCCAGTTAAATGTGCGGGGTGGTTGAAAATATATGCGGGGTGGTTGAAAATTAGTCATGGAGGACCAGTTTCTACTACGGGGACTTCCGCCGCATTCGAGGGGCATGTGAAAATATTCGAGGGGCAGGCTGTAATCTATTGAGATCTCTAAATATCATCTATCATTACCGTGCCATTCATCAGAAAGATACAGTAAAGTGAATAGGAATCTTGCAAGTTTCTGATGGTAGGTAAGATTCTAACTAGGAGGCTTTAGTCAGATGTAATAGAGGTTGGAAACAAATGGTGGGGCGTTCTTATTTCTTCACAAACTCTACCCGTCTGTTAGTAGCTTTCCCTTCAGGCGTTGTATTTTCTGAAATAGGTTTTGTTTCGCCATAGCCTTTGCTGATAAGTCTGGTCTGGTCTATGCCTGAATGAATAAGGTGCGATTTTACGGCATCAGCACGCTGTTGAGATAGTTTCAGATTGGATGCATCATCACCATCAATGTCGGTATGACCTCCGATT
>CAIQUX010000310.1 GCA_903875055.1 uncultured Bacteroidota bacterium | reverse complement strand
TCCACCCCAGTTTTGTAGATCGTGGCTACTTCCACTTCGATATGAACCGTCAACCCGTCGATTGTATGACGGATAGCGGCATACTCAATAGGCAAAGGGTGACAATCGGGAATCACATCGCTGGTCTTTTTAATGGCCAATAATCCGGCAGCCCGGGAAAATTCAAACACGTCTCCTTTGGGTACGGTTTTATTTTGAATGGCGTCTATGGTTTCCTGTTTGCTTACTTGCAAGATGGCTGTTGCGGTGGCCGTGCGAAGCGAACTTATTTTATCGAGGATATTGTTCATTGGATTTTTTTGAGCGTTGCATATATTAATTAATCACGTCTGTCATTCCGGGTCATTCGATGATTTCCATACATAACCTTCATCAAACAATTCCTTGCCCCAAACAGGAAGTTCCTTCTTGATTCGTTCCACAATTTCTTCACAGGCATCGATGGCTGCTTTGCGGTGGGCTGATGAGGTAAATACGAACAAGGATATTTCACCGCTCTTCACGATACCCAGGCTGTGATAGATATGCATGCAAGTCAATGGATATTTCGAAAAAATTTCTTCCCTGATTTCAGTCATACGTTCATTCGCCATATCAGTGTACGCGGTGTATTCGATCGCCATCACCTCCTTTCCAGCTATCATATCATTTCTGACCTGACCCATGAAAATACTATGTGCACCGATGTTTTTCTTGGTGCTGTGTTTCGAAATGCTGTCCGCAATGAATTGCGCAGTTATCGGGCCTTCCACAAAAATATTCCTTTCTTTCTTTTCGCTCATACCTTGTTTGATTTATACTCAAGCCATCTGATGATACCGCCTTTGAGGTGGGATACATTGGACAGATGAAATTCGTCCTGCAAGATATCCAATGCTTCCAAGGTACGGATACCTGCATGGCAAAATAAGACGATCTGTTTTTCTTTTTCCAGTTTGTCGATTTGATGTTTCAATTCTGATAAAGGAATTCGCAGGGCGTTCAATTCATCCACATGCGGTCGTTCATCTCTGTTGCGTATATCAATCAATTGCACATCGTTGCGGTTCAACAAGGCATCAAATTCTTCTGCACTGATTTCATCCTTCAGATGATTCTTCAACCAACAAAACTGATCGTAATCGAATTGGAGGAATTCTTCTTCTATTGCTGGAGTATTTTCATGAGCATCCGGATTCTTCGAAAGTTTGACCGTGTAGAAACTGAGAGACAGGCTGTCGTAACTCATCAAACGGTTGCTCAAGGTTTGACCGCTACCGGTAATGATTTTAATCGCTTCTCCTGCCTGCAATATGCCGATGATACCCGTGACAATATTGAACACACCCGACTCGATACAATTCGGAGACTGAGCGGCAGTCGGTGAAACCGGAAACAGATCTCTGTAGTTCACCGCATCGATGCCATGATTGAACACCGCCACCTGTCCTTCGTATTGAAACACGGCTCCGAACACTAATGGTTTTTTAAGCAACACACAAGCATCATTGATGATATATCTGGCTTTGAAATTGTCAGTACTATCTAGTACCACATCATAGCTGCTGATGATATCGAACGCATTAGTTTGCGTTATTTCCATCGAATGAATTGAAACAGCAATGTCGGTATTCATCTTTTGTATGCGATCTCGTGCTGCTTCGGTTTTTAATTTTCCAAGATCGTCTGTCGTGTATAGGATCTGTCGATGCAGATTAGACATCGAAACCGCATCCTGATCGACAATACCGATATGACCGACACCGATGGCCGACAGATACTGAAGAGCCGGACAACCAAGGCCACCTGCACCTATCACCAACACACGTGCAGCCGACAGTTTCTGTTGTGCGGCTTCGCCAAAATTCGCTAAGATCATCTGGCGTTGATAACGTTCGTATGAAGGGTTAGTCTGCAAGTTCGTGTGTTTAACCTCCCGAAAAAGGAGGAAGCAAAGCTATTTCAGAAGTCGTATCTATCGGTGTGTTTTCAACAGTAATTTTTTTGTCAACTGAAATGACAAATTTCAAATCCCTGATCGAGGGATATGTTGATGTTAATGCCAACCGAAGAGTATCTGTGTCTTTGACCTGAGCAAGTTGTATGTGTTTGTCGCCCAACACATCTACCAGTGATCCGAAGAGTAAGATTTGAATTCCCATATATTATTATTGTGCGTCGAGCAGATCGTCTTTTGTATTCATATTCCTGAATAGGTTTTTGTTGGATTCACTCATCGCATTTCCGTTCACAAAAGTAGTTTCAAAGGATGAAAGCAAATCGCTCAATTTAAGGATACCCTTTTCGACCAGCTGATGCCATTTCGCATGGATGGAGCTTGCATATAGACCGAACAAAGCTTCGGGATATTGATTGAACAAGGGAACCGTAATACCGTCAGGTCTTTGTTGACTGATGAGATAACGTATTGAATCAGCGTCGATGAAAGGCATGTCGCAGGCAATGATCAGATTGGTATCCGCAGTTGAATGAAAAAGCACCGTATCGATAGCCCCCGCCGGACCCAGGCCTTTTTGCAAATCGCTGATTAACGGAAACCCAAATGGCAGATAAGCCTCGTTGTTTGTCACGATAAAAATATCCGTTGTCACCTGTTGCACAGCATCAATCACATATTGAATGAGTGGTTTCTCATTGAATTTCATAAGTCCTTTCTCTTCACCCATACGGGTGCTTTTTCCTCCAGCCAATATGTAGGCGTTCAGACTCATACAAAAACCAATTTTAGAGACGCAATGAATAACACCACGGCCAGTACTTTTTTCAATATCGACATATTCAATTGTCTGGCACCGATATACGATCCAATCAGTCCGCCTGCGATGGCAAACGCAATCATTAATGACATGGATGATGAGAATTCAATGCCTTGTTTCATCTGACCCAATAGACCAGCAATTGAATTGACGAAAATAAATAAGGCGCTGATACCTGAGGTGGTTTTGACATCCGAATACCGCAACAAAATCAACAAGGGTGATAAGATGATGCCACCACCGATACCGATCATGCCGGACATGAATCCGATACTGGCTCCAATGACCAATACGACTCCGATATCAAAATCCTTTACTGCCGGTGCTTCTTTTTTTAAGGGCATCGCAAGACGGATGGCACTGATGAATAATAAGGCACCCAGTATCTGTTTATACAAATGAGGATCTATCGACATTAGACCACCGGCATAGGCCGCAGGAACGGAAGCGATAGCCAAGGGAATAAATAATTTCTTGTTGAAAAAACCGCTTCTGTAAAACTGGATGAACGCAATCAATGAGACGGCTATATTGAGAATCAATGCCACTGGTTTGATGGTCGCAACAGGCATACTGAATAAGGCCATCAACGCCAGATAACCACTGGCACCACCATGCCCGACAGAAGAGTAAAGACCGGCAACCAGAAAGATAAAGAGAGACAGAAACAGGATGTGTTCCGACATGAAGATTAAAATTTAAGGATGTGAAGGTTGACAAGTTCGCCCTTTTGAATGTCGGTGGTGGCTTCATCCACAACAATCAGACAATCAGCTTCGGCAAATGCATTCATCTTATACGATTCCTGGTGATCCAGTACTTCAACACCAGTCGATTTTATTTTTCCTTTCAGAAAATGAGTGAGTCCTGCCTTCTTGCTGATGTCGTGTAAAAGCGGTAAACGAATAGTCAGTAGTCCGTTATCGGCAAAACCCATTTTCAAGTGCAGACAATGCACCACATACTCATAAAAGCAGGTAAGCACAGAACCGGGGTTTCCGGGAAGGCCGAAGATGATTTTATTTCCCTTCGTTCCGAAATATAAAGGCTTACCCGGCTTTTGTTTCACCTTATGGAAAATTTTTGTAACACCATTTTTTTCCAAGGCCGAATCGACAAAATCATAATCGCCCACCGAAACGCCGCCGGTTATCAGTAACATATCGGTTTTTTCCAAGGCTGTCTGAATGGCTGATATTGTTAGTTGCTCATCATCATCGACCCATACAATTTCGCATACATCCAAATGAAGTTGTTTTAAAGCAGCCACTAAGGCATACGAGTTGCTTTCATAAATTTGTCCTTTCTGCAATTCATGACCCGGCTTCACTAATTCCCTTCCTGTGTTGAGGATCAGGCATCTTGGTCTGGTATACACTTCAATTGTTGATAGGCCTACTCCTGCCAACAGTCCAGCGGCACCAGCTGTGATCACGGTTCCTTTTTTAAGGATACAATCTCCTTTTCTTGTTTGTGAGGCAACAGGTCTGATATTGCTTCCCTTTTTCAGATCGATGTTGGTTATGCGAATTTCTTTTCCATTGACCAGGACATCTTCCTGCATCACTACCGTATCGGTTTCATCAGGGACCTTGGCACCGGTGAAGATGCGGATGGCTTCTCCTTTATCTATACTCGACAAATCAGTAATATCTCCGGCTTGAATTTCCCGTTCAACAAAGAACACGAAATCTTCATCACTATCATCAAAACGAAAGGCATAACCATCCATGGCAGATTGTCTGAACGAAGGAAAATCGACAGGTGAAAATACATCATTCGCGACTGCGTATCCGCAGGCATCATATAAATCTAGAACGACAGTCTGGTCTGTCTGTGTATGTTGATGAATGTATTGTTTCGCTTCGTCGACAGAAATCATGCATCAATATTACAAAAGAAATACCTTCCCGAAGGTAAAAGCGAAGCTTACTTTATGCTCTCTGCCGCATGATAGGCAATCTTAAACAACTTATCATTTGAAAGACCAGCCTTCTCCCTTGCCGAGGTTTCATTCAGATTCAATTCCTTCAAGCCAAGATAATAACGATACATGGTGGCGATTTCCTGCAAGGCCTGATTGAGTTGTATCTTGCTGTCGATGTGCACATCATTGAAATCTTTGATATTGACGCGTAAGTTTTTGGCTTGTTGTAAGAATGAAATCGGCATGATCTCTTCTGCGCTGAAGCAAGTGGCATCATCGGCTATCAGATACGAAAGACCGATACTGCAGGCTGTGAAGATCAAAGAGGCTTCGATGATATACGGACGTTCTTCATTGCTCAATAATTTATCACTCACCATCAATTGTAACTTCTCGCCGCTTTCACCACTGAATCGCAGCAAGTCGTTGAATCTGCTGAAGGTGAATAAAAGGGTGGTGTTCATCAGTTCATCGCCGACTCTACATTTCACGTCCATACTGACCAGATCGCTGTCGTCAAAAATGACACGTTTCATTTCAAAGGCCTGAATCTTAAAATCCGCTTGTACAAAAGTATTCTTCATGTTTAGTTTGTTTAACTCGTCACAAAGATTTGTCTCCAACTGCATAATGAGTTTACGCAGCTTTGAACTATATTCACGTTTTCGATTCTTTTGCATAGTACAAGTTATTAAAGGATAATTGAACGACTCGACATATAAACGAACAAAACTGATTTTTACACGATGAGAAACAAGAATGCATTGACCCGTTACCGATTAATTGACAATCGCATGACAATCCGCCAGAAACCAGCGCCTTCCCTTGCTGAAATTGTGGATTATGTAAGCGAAAAAATGGGTACTTCAATTTCGGTGGCGAGTATTCAAAAGGATATTTATGCCATGCGGTATGACGAATCACTAGGCTTCAATGCGCCTATCGAATACGACCAATATAAGAAGGGCTATGTCTATACAGATCCCAATTATTCTATCAGCAATATTCCGGTATCGGAAGAGGATCTTCAGGGACTGGAAATCGCTATCGGAATACTTGAACAATTCAAAAACATACCCGCCATCAAACTGTTCGAAGATGCCATTACTAAGATTGCCTCATCGGTGAAACAAAGCCGCGAAAAAGCCAGTGGCGGTTCCATCCTGTTACTCGATCGACCGAAGCGTTATCAGGGAATCGAGTTCATGAATGATATCGTCGAGGCCATTCATGGCAAAAATGTATTGCGAATCAATTATCAGCCGTTTACCAAATCAGAACCAAAGAAGCATACAGTACACCCATATTTCATCAAAGAATATAATGGACGGATGTATCTTATCGGAAACGATATACATCCGACGAAGGAATCAAAGTTCCTGACCTTCGCGTTTGATCGTATGAGCGATGTGATTAAAATGAATCAACCCTTCAGGGAACAGGAAGTGGATAAGGAAAATTATTTCAGAGCGGCGATCGGCATCTCTTTACCCGATTCTCAACCCGAAAAGATCGTACTTCAGTTCAATCCGTTACAAGCCAGCTATCTCAAATCTCAACCGCTGCATCACTCGCAGAAGGTAGTGAAGGACACAAAAAAGGAATTCACCATTTCAGTCGAGTTGGTTGTCAACTACGAATTCAAATCATTGTTGCAAAGTTTCGGGTCTCAGGTAAAGGTATTAAGACCAACTGCATTAGCCGATGAAATGAAAACTACGGCTCAAAAGATACTTCTGCAGTATCAGTAGTTGTAAACCAACTGATTCACTTCATTATTGCCCCGATTCGTTTCCGGTAGTACTGGCTGATGACTTACTGCCAAACAGAAATGCTGACGGCAAGCCACAAATTTTCTGCCATTCATCAAAAGAAGAAGACCGTATTGTCGCCCTGCCTTATATTTGCCGCCTTATAAAATAAAAACATGAAAAGAATTCTATTCTCTCTGATCTTAGTGGCGACGCAACTGGTGTCGCGGGCAGATGAAGGTATGTGGATGCCTCTGCTGCTTTCACAAAACTATGCAGAGATGCAACGCTTGGGTCTGAAACTCACACCTGAACAAATCTATGACATCAACAAAAGTTCGCTTAAGGATGCCATTGTCAACTTTGGCGGGTGTACCGCTGAAATGATTTCCGATAAAGGATTGATGCTCACCAATCATCACTGTGGGTTTGATGCTATTTCAAAACTCAGTACCGTAGGTAATAATATCCTGATGAACGGATTTATGTCGGGTAGTCAGGCCGAGGAACTGCCTTGTCCCGGTCTGACCGTGAAGTTCCTGATCCGAATCGAAGACGTAACCGATAAGGTTCGAAGCTTTATCGGCAAGGCGTATGGCAAAGAAGTGGAGACCAAATTCGACGAGATTTCAAAGACCATCACAAAGACTGCCAACGAAGAGAATACTTATGAAAGCGATGTAAAATCATTCTATGCGGGTAATAAATACTTCCTTTTCGTGTATCAGAAGTTTACCGATATCCGTTTGGTAGCGACACCTCCTGAGAGCCTTGGAAAATTTGGTGGTGATGCCGACAACTGGATGTGGCCACGTCATACCTGCGACTTTTCTATGTTCAGGGTGTATTGCAATAACGATAATAAGCCGGCAGCCTATTCAGTGAATAACCGTCCATTTATTCCGAAACATCATTTGCCTGTCTCGTTGAAAGGTGTGAAAGAAAATGATTATACCATGATCATGGGTTATCCGGGCCGAACTACCCGTTACCTGACATCGTATGGTGTGGATCTGGCTACGAACGTAAGCAATCCCGCTTTGGTGAAGGTACGTGACAAGCGATTGTCTATCATGCGCGAAGACATGGGGAAAGATATGGCTGTAGAATTACAATATGCTTCGGCATATGCACGATTGGCCAATTACTGGAAGTATTTCCTCGGACAAACTGAGCAACTGAAAAATCTTCATATCCTGGAGAAGAAACAACAGGAAGAAGAAAGCTTTAATAACTGGGCGCAAGACAATGATAAGGACCTGAAGAAACTGATGCCTGAGTATCAGAAAGCCTACGCCGAATATACCCCGTATGCCAAGCATGCAACCTTTTATTCCGAAGCCTTCCTGGCTTCTTCGCTGACCAAGATTGCTCTGAGTTTTGACAATATCGAAAAGGCCATCAATGCTGGAGTCAGTGATGATTCAATTGAAACACTTTGTAAAAAAGTAATTGCCAATCGAAAGTCGACCTTGGCGAATACCTATCTGCCGCTCGACAAGAAAGTGTTTGCCGCCATGAACCTGATGTATTATCAGGATGTGACAAAATCGCAACATCCGTCAGT
>CAIQUX010000309.1 GCA_903875055.1 uncultured Bacteroidota bacterium | reverse complement strand
GGCAATTGCGCAATGGCGGCGGTGTAGCTTTTCTTTCTTCTTTTCTTTCTTCGGCTTTTGGTTCGTAAGCTAAAGGAAGTATCTTTATGTCCGCCACAGCGCAAGCCACCGGCCGTTAGACGGCAATAAGGCCGCGATGCCTAACTAAGTGTAACATAGAGAAATTTGTTGAGTAAATGAGCCGTGAAGACTCTTTGCGTTTAAAAAATGGGAACCAATTCGACCTATAATCCCCCAAGCATTTTAAGAAGCTAGCGGGAAACGCTTCGTTTCCAAGCGAGGCGCTTAAAACGCTTGGTGAAGTTACAGGCGAAAATTGGTTGGAAGGTATTTCCAAACGCACATAGTCGTTTATTATCGGATAATTTTCAGAGGATTTATTGATGTTTATGCTGACTCATCTTTGTGTGCCTTACTGCCGCTAACCCTGCGCAGTAGCAAGCAAGGCTGAGTAAGAAAGGCTCAAGGTCTTTTTCTTTCTGAATCTTTTGGAATAAACTCCAGGCAGAGTATCTTTGAATGCCTTGCCTGCTGCTGCGCAGCGGCCGTTGGCAAGCAATACCGCCAATCACTAAATGTTCTTATCTTTTAAATAAAAAAACAACATTCAAATAAAAATACTTAACTTCAAACAAGAATGAAATACTCCTTCTGTCATAGTCCACTTTACTTTGAAGACATACACTGGCGCGCTAAACAAATTAAACACCTCAAAAACTTAACAACAATGATCATCAATAAGACTAGTTTAAGATTGTTAGTGTTCTTTGGAACGATTGGGATTTCGGCTTGCAATCGTAATCCATGCGAACCTACTAGAAATTATCCAATGAAAAGCCAAGCCATGGTCCATGCTTCTACATTTAAAGCGGGTTCTTTTTTTGTGTATCGTGATTCTATTACTGGAATAATAGATAGCTTTTATACAACTGATGGAAATAAGGTAGAGTTATTATATAGCTATGAAAGAGATAAATGTGGCAACCCTTATTCTTCCCATGAAAATAACAACTGTATTTTCAAATCAAATTCGGGAGAAACAATTAAAACGAATGGTGGTGACGGAGCAGTATTTTGCCAATTCAATATTGTACAGATCAGTAATATTTATTCTACTTATTATGCAGATACAACTAGTTCAATTAGTAAGGGTATTTTGTTTCTACCTACATGCACAATTAATGGCCATACATATCAAGACATACAAGTATATTATGATAGTAATATTGTTAGTTATTTTAATGCCGATGTTGGGCTCTTAAAGTTTGTAAAGAAAGATGGTTTAACAAACAAGGTATTCGAACTGAATAATTATTTATCATTAAAATAATTTGCTGACAGTATATTATTTCAGTAACAATAAATACTCTGGCCCATCAAGCTGTTCGGCATGTTCGCCCTGCGGCATGTCGAATTACAGATAACATGGGTTCTCCGAACCCGTTTGATTACGTTATAAACTTCTCAGCATCGGTTAATGTCCTCACGAATCGAAAGAGTTAAAGCAGAGGCACCTATTTAGCCCATATATGCTTTTGCCAACAAGGTGTATTGCATTTAGGGAGGTAAACGGTGTTTTTTTTACAAACTGCCGTTGGCGGTCATGAGGGAATACTCAATTAACCAATAATTTGTTTATTTTTGAATTATGACAAGGTTACAAATTGATATTATTGAACCAAAAGCTGCAAAACTCTTGGAAGATTTAGCGGCCATGAATTTAATTTCAATTCAATCCACCAACCAAGATAGATTGAAGAACTTACTTAATAAACTTAGAGTTCATTCAGATGATATCAGTATGGAAGAAATTACAAATGAAGTGGAGACTGTAAGAGCCGAGCGTTATGCCAATAGAAAAGAATAGTTTCATACTCGATACAAATTTGTGGATTAGCTTTCTAATCAAGAAGAACTTTGAAAAGATTGAAGAATTGTTGTTCAATGATCATTATGTATTGATTTTTAGCAGAGAATTGCTTGATGAATTTTTGGATGTGGTTCAAAGGCCTAAATTTCATAAATATTTCCCTCCATCCAATATAGAAGTTGCGTTAGAAATAATCATTGACTTTTCAATATTCGTTGATGTTTCTACAGAAGTAAATATTTGCCGAGATCCAAAGGATAATTACCTTCTTTCTCTTGCAATTGACTCTAAGGCAAAATACTTGGTAACCGGTGATCAAGATTTGTTGATTTTAGAAAATGTTAATGGGACAAAGATCATTTCAATATCTGAATTTCTTGCTAAAGTGTAATTCACGTCCGCCAACAGCCGCTCAGCATCAGTTAATGCCCTCACCAACCGAAAGTATTAAAGAAACAATGGTCCGTGAAGACAGGTACCACGGAAAAGCATAAACTTACATTTTCTGTTCTACCATTTTTTTTCGTTCTTTGCAGCCTGCATGAAAGGAATCATTATTGCCATCGATGGGTTTTCGTCAACGGGTAAGAGTACCCTGGCAAGGCAATTGGCGCACAAACTTAACTATACCTATGTCGACAGCGGGGCGATGTACCGGGCCATCACCTTATATTTTCTGGATCATAGCATAGACCTTTCCGATAAGGTGCAAATAGTCAAGGCACTTGAACATATCGTACTGACTTTCATTGATAATAAGATCAGTCTGAACGGCGAACCTGTTGATGAACAGATACGATCAATGGCTATAGCCAATCTGGTGAGTGAAGTCGCCGCATTGAAAGAAGTACGGAAATTTGCCGTGGCCCAACAACAAGCCATGGGGGAAGAAAAAGCTATTGTGATGGATGGACGTGATATCGGCACTACCGTATTCCCGAGGGCCGAACTGAAGATCTATCTCACAGCCGATGAACATATCAGGGCCATGAGACGCTACGATGAAATGAAAATCAAGAATCCAACCATATCCATGAATGAAGTGGTCGAAAACCTGAAACATCGCGATCTGATCGATTCGACCCGGGACGTAAGTCCTTTGCGAAAAGCCAAAGATGCGGTGATACTCGATAATACGGAGCTCACGATGGAACAACAACTCGAGATTTCATATCAATGGGCTTTGGAACGTATGAAAGCCTAAGCAGTCAACTGACGGATGACTGAGTCGATCGAATCGGCCTCGGGGAAGAATCCAAGAATCTTTACGATGACCTTTTCAACGATAGCATCCGGACAAGAAGCGCCCGAAGTCAACAAAATACGAGTCTTGTCTGTTTTCGGAAGGAAAGATGGGGTTTCGATTTCCACATGATCATGCAGCATATAATGTCTGATCGACGCATCCGCTTTGATCTTGCTGTCGTTTTCGATATAATAGGTCGGTAGTCTGGCTTCGCACAATTCCACCAGATGGGAGGTATTCGAACTGTTATATCCTCCGACGACGATGGCCATATCGGCCTGCACATCGAGCATACCCATCACCGCACTTTGATTGTCGTTGGTGGCATAGCAAAGCGTATCTTTCGTATCGGCAAAGCGATCAGCATCACCGTGTCCGTTTTGTGTAATTACCTGCTTGAGAAAATCAGCAATTTCCTGGGTATCACTGGCCAGCATGGTGGTCTGGTTAACGACACCGATTCTTTCAAAATCAGTTTCAGGATTAAAGCCTTCTGAATATTGACCCTTGAATTCCTCATAGAAATCTGTCAGCGCTGTCGTCTTCAGGATATATTTTTCAAGTTTTTTGGCTTCAGCCAGATCCTTGACCACCAAGGCAGGTCCGCTGTGGCTGCTATGCGAGAAGGTGGCTCTGGTTTCTTCGTGCTGTGGCTTGCCATGGATGATGATGGTAAATCCTTTGGTGCCTATCTGCTCGGAACGGTTCCAGACTTTCTCCACAAAAGGGCAGGTGGTATTATAACGAAGCGGGTCTATACCGAGGGTTCTAAGTTTCTGTTCGGTTTCGAGGGTCGTACCGAAAGCAGGGATAATGATGATATCTTCCTTATCCAATTCATCCCAAGCCACATAATGTTTACCTACCGTATCCATGATAAAGCGCACACCACTTTTCAGCAAGTCGGCATTCACTTGAGGGTTGTGTATCATCTCGCTGAGCAGGAAAATGCGTTTTCCGGGGTTCTCATTGACCGTTTTAAATGCAATTTCTATCGCATTTTCAACACCGTAACAGAAGCCGAAATGCCTTGCCAGATAGATTTCTATCGGACCGAAATCCAGTTTGGTCGGAGCGAAATCTTTCTTCATGTGATCGTCAAGCTTTCGTCGTTGCTTGATAGCCGTGATCAGTGGGCTTCTGTAGAATTCGGGGATTTCAAATGATTTCATGCGGAGGCAAAGGTAAAGACAAAAGGGTGGTTTTTGTACCACCTCAAGAGCAGGTTCAAATAAAGGAAAAAACGATTAACTTCGCTCCCCAAATTGTCAATGTATAAATGAAAACAGCACTTCTTTCGATTTTTACAGCCTTCATTGCGATCACAGCAATGGCACAAAATAATTTTAATCATTGCGCTTCCGGTGTGATCAGAAATCAAATGATAGCGAATGACCCCGCGTTTAAATTGGCGAATGATCAAATTGAGCAGTTTACGCAGGATTATATCAAGAGGCTTGAGAACGGGAAACAAGAAAGGAGCACTATCTATCGTATTCCGGTTGTTGTGCATATTGTCCATAACGGAGAAGCTATAGGTTCGGGTGCTAATATTTCGGCCAGTCAGGTTTTATCTCAAATTGCAGTGCTGAACAAGGATTACAGACTAAAGAATTCGGATTCATTAGCTACATCACATGCTTATCATCAGTATGTGGCCGATTGTGAAATCGAATTTTGTCTGGCAACGCTTGATCCTACAGGAAACCTGACTTCCGGAATAGACCGTTATAATGGTGGTCAAGCGACCTATGATTATCCGGAATTGGAAAACAATATCAAACCGAACACCATTTGGGATCATGAGCGTTATCTGAATATCTGGGTGTGTAAACTTGGAGGCACCGCTGCCACTTTATTGGGCTATGCCACACCTCCTGGCACTGCCACTGACAATGATGGCGTGGTGATCGGGACTACTAATTTCGGCACTGTAGGAAATCTTACAGCCGCTTACAATAAAGGCAGGACGGCAACGCACGAAATTGGACATTTTTTTAATTTGATACATATTTGGGGTGATGATGGTACGGCTTGCACAGGAAGCGATCAGGTGAGCGATACACCCAATCAGGCGGGTGAAAACTACGGTTGTCCTACATTTCCTAAAGTTACGTGCAGTAATGGTCCTAATGGCGATATGTTTATGAATTATATGGACTATAGCGATGATGGTTGTATGAAAATGTTTACTGCTGGACAAAAAGCCAGGATGAGAGCCACGTTGATTTCAGGTGGTTCGCGCAGTACACTGACGGTTTCAAACGGTTGCACTTGGCCTGTTGGTTTGACAGAAGTGCAAAAGGATCCAACCTTTAGCCTGTTTCCCAATCCTTCATCCGATCATTTTTATCTGAAAAGCAGTGCCGACTTTTCAGCTGATTTTTCAATTCGTTTATTCAATGTGCTGGGGCAGGAGTTTACTTCCGGAATGACTCTCGATAAAGAAGCCGGTAACAGGTATTATATCAACACCGGTTCCCTCGCGAACGGAACGTATATCCTGAAGATTAATTCAGATTCAAAGACAATCAGTAAACAGCTCACAATCATTAAATAATGAAGAAATCACTGATGTTGATGTTCCTTTTCTGTGCCGTTTTGCAAGCAGATGGTATGAACAGGAAAGTAAATAGAAAGAAGAAAGTGAAAAGAAGTTCTACGGAATTGAAGCACCCGATTTCAGATTCTTTGACCTCTGATGTGTTGTTGGTTTCCTTCATCAGTTTTGGACCTGGTATCGACTTCCGTTCAATTCCAGTGTTTGAAAATAGTCTGAAACAATTTAATATTAATCAAAAGTGCGCTGTTCAATACGAAATAAAGACATGGGGGCGTGAAGGAGAACGGGATTATTGCATCAGCAGCAAAGATGCCAAATGTCTGGAGGCGTTTACGAGCCAGACCAGAAGCAGCTTTAAAGGGAATGAACGCATCCTGATCAAGGAACATGCTCAATGCCGTCAGTAAAAACAAACAATTAATTCACCAGGACCTCAAAGCTATCATATGAAATATACCTTATCTATTTTTTTTTTTTTCTGGGTGCTTCGGCTTATGCCCAAAGTGTTGCGTATACATGCGGGAGTGCTGAATATCTAGATAGGCTGGATAATCAGTTTCCTGGTACCAAAGAAAGGGTAGAGCATGTCACCGATCATGCCAATTACAGGAGTCGTTCGGGTACTGTCACAATTCCGGTTGTTTTTCATGTGGTGTATAAGGCCGCTGTTGAAAACCTGTCTTCTAACTATCTGAATGCTCAAATAGATCTTTTGAATCAATGTTATGCCAGGACGAATTCAGACACTACGAATATGCGTTCCATATTTCAATCCAGAGTTGGATCCTCGAAAGTGAGGTTCATATTGGATCAGGTAATCAGGGTATCAACCACACTAACATCTTTTGATGCATCTTCAACGTCTGGTTTTGCCAATTCAGACATTGTCAAACAAACAGGCAGTGGCGGGAGTGATGCGATATCACCTGATTCGAAGCTTAATGTCTGGATATGCGATCTAACGAAAGATGGCAGTAATACCCTGATCGGCTATGCGTACCCGCCGGCAGGTGCACCTAACTGGACAGCAGGGAGTCAGGCTCCGACACCGGCATTTGATGGTGTGGTCATTGATTATATGGATATTGGTGGTCCTTTGAAGCAACCCGTTGGTTACAGTTCAGGTTTCAGAGGTAAGGCATTGGTTCATGAAATCGGACACTATCTGGGTTTACGTCATATTTGGGGTGACGACGGAGGTGCTTGTCAGGGGCAGGCAGGCTTTAAGGATGATGGGCTAAGCGATACGCCGGTAGCGGGTGATTATTCTAATTTTGATTGTAATAAGACTAAAAACTCTTGTGTTGAAACCAGTGGTGATTTACTTGACATGGTGGAAAATTACATGGATTACTCTTCGGCGACTTGTCAAAACAGTTTTACAAAAATGCAGATCAGTGCGATGGAATATGTTCTGGACAATATCAGGGTCAATGTACATATACCTTTAGGCGTCAGCATGACAGAAACAGTTTCAAAGAAGATTGAATTATATCCGAATCCGGTATCTGACATCCTCTATATGCAAATTGAAAACATCGAGTATGAGAAAGTTCATCTGGCAATCTCGAATACACTTGGGCAAAGCATATTCTCTACCGTACATAGAAAATCATTATCTCCTCTTGAGATCAATACCCATAACTTCGCCAAAGGAATTTATTTTATTAATGTGCAGATTGATGATTTGCCGGTTATTTCAAAAAAGATAATACTTCAATAGAAATGGAATCAACTATATCGATACCAGTAACATTCACCGAAGAGGCTATAAAGGAATTAAAACGTATTCTTGCTATGGACCAATCTAAGCCATATATCCGTGTCGGAGTGAAAGGTGGTGGCTGCAGCGGTATGACCTATGTGCTTGAATATGATGATAAGCAGGAGGGCGATCAGGAATTTATCATTGACACAGTTCCTGTGATCATGAACAAAGCTCATGAGATGTATTTATTCGGCATGCAGATTGAGTTTGAAGGTGGATTGAATTCAAGAGGGTTCACGTTCAAGAATCCTAATGCCAGCAGCACATGTGGATGTGGTACAAGTTTTTCAGTGTAAGTTTAAAGATTAATTGACTTTTCCTGTCTTGCCATATATCAGCAGGGTCGTCGTATCGTTCTGAATATTTGTTGGGTCGTGAACAACCAGAAATCCCTGAAAGTTATTGATGAAATAATCATAATCAAAGCTCGTGATATCAATGGATCGGGTATAATTGCCTTGTCTGAAATAACCGAAATCGATGACCGGATTACCTGAATAACCGAATGGTTGTGTGATGTCTTTCTTATGGATATGAACACTGAAGGAATCGCTGCTCGAATAGATTCCATTCAAGGATACTTTAAGTTGAAGGGCATTCCCCTTACCGGTGGCAGTGAGGTTGGCAGATATATAATATGTTGACGGATGGCTGCCTGTATAAAATCGATTAGCCGGATAGTAATACGTGCTTACTTTGGTTTTATCGTGACGATTGCAGCCAACAGACAGCAACAATGTGGTGATTAAAAGGATATAGGATAGAGTTTTCATGACTTATTTATTCATCATCATTTGTTCAACCAGTTCGGTGCTCACACCTGTGAAGGAGAAGCCGCCGTCATGGAAAAGATTTTGCATAGTCACTTTTCTAGTGAGGTCGCTGAATAAGGTCACCACGTAATCGGCACATTCTTCTGCACTGGCATTTCCAAGCGGGGAAAGTTTTTCGGCATAATGGTAAAAGGCATCAAATCCTGAAACACCGCTACCAGCCGTTGTTTTAGTCGGTGATTGGGAAACCGTGTTTACACGGACCTTTTTCTTGAATCCGTATTGGAGACCGAAACTTCGAGCGATACTTTCCAACATGGCTTTGGCATCGGCCATATCATTGTACCCAGGGAAGGTTCGCTGCGCCGCAATATAGGAGAGACCGACTACGGAAGCCCATTCATTCAACGCATCCAGTTTCATGGCTGACTGCATGACTTTATGAAAGGAGAGGGCTGATATGTCAATAGTTTTCAAGAAATTTTCATAATTGGTATCAGCATAAGGAATATTCTTACGTACGTTCGGACTCATGCCGATGGAATGAAGTACAAAATCTATCTTGCCTCCGAGGATTTCTATGCTTTGGGTAAATACATTCTCCAGATCTTCCAGCGAGGTAGCATCAGCTCCAATCACTTCGGCATTCCCGCAAAGGGCAGAAAGCTCATTGATTTTACCCATTCGTAAGGCAATGGGTGCATTGCTTAAAGTAAACGTAGCTCCTTCCTCGAAACATCTAATTGCAATTTGCCAAGCCATTGATTTTTCGTCCAAAGCCCCGAAAATAATTCCTCTTTTTCCTTTTAGTAAGTTGTATGCCATATGATAGAATAGATTGTAAAATTAATCGCGTAAAAATAGGTAAATATGTTGGTTTTTTATCGGAACATTGAATAATAATCGAGGCTATTTCATCAGTTGTTTAACCATTTCTTTGGCTTGTGATGATGACTCTTTGCCACTCAGCATTTCGGCCAGGACATCGACCCGTTCATCATCATTCAGTTGCTTCAGATGAGTGATGATGGCGCCCTGATTGTTTTCTTCTTTATAGATATATAGATGTTGATTGGCTTTGCCAGCAATTTGCGGAAGATGCGTGATGCAAATCAGCTGATGGTGTTGTGACAGTTCCTTCATGATGGCCCCAACTTGAAGCGCAGTTTCACCCGAAATGCCGGTATCGATTTCGTCAAAAATAAGGGTCGGCATTGATGTGGAATGTGCCAGCAGCGATTTGATACATAACATCAGTCGGCTCAATTCGCCACCTGAAGCCACTTTAGATATTGAGGCGAATTTTCCGGTCTTATTGGCATCGAAAAGGATATCGATCTTATCCATACCAGTAGCGTTCAATTCAACAGTGGTCAGCGAAATCTGGATACTGGCGTTCGGCATGCCAACTTTTTTAAGCAATGCATTGACATGTTCTTCAATCGAAGGAAGACTTTTTTTTCTGCTATCGGAAAGTAGCTTAGCCAATTGTTTCACATGCTTGGATTCTTCCTGCATCTTGAAGGCAAACTCTTGCTCTTGTTCATCCGCATTGACAGCATGATAGATTTTTTCTTCCAGTGATGCCTTAATCTCAAGTAATGCGTTCGTGTCATTCGTGCCATGCTTTTTCAATAATCGGTTCCCTTCATTGAGGCGGTCGGTCAACAGCGAAATTTTTGCTTCATCATAATTCGTGCGGTCGTAAATGTCTTCAAGTTCTGAACTGATTTCCTTCAATTCTATTCGAGTCGAATCGATCCGCAGCCTGATATCCTTCAGTGAACTAAGTTTATTGGCATGAGGTTCAAGTTGCTGAATGATATTTTTGAGTTGGGCAAGTATAGGTTCATCACTATCCTTGAGTATGTATAAGGCGGACTGCAAATTCGTTTTCAAGGCTTCGCTGTTGTTCAAGATATCCAGTTCTTTTTCTATTTCCTCAATTTCATTTCGTTTTGGATTGAAGGCTTCCAGTTCGGTGAACAGAAATTGATGATAATCGAGTTCTTGTTTGATTATCCTGTTTTTTTCAACCAGAAGTTGATACTGATGCTGTAACGATTTCCAATTTTTGAAGACCGACTGATAGGCGGTTAGCGACGCGGTGTTTTTGCAGACTTCATCAACTAGATTCAGTTGCTCTGTGGTTTGTTGCAATTCTTGAGTATCAAACTGGCGATGCAGGTCAATCAGTTTGGAAGCAAGTTCTGAAAGCATGTTAAGAGTTGCAGGTGTGTCATTGATGAAAACCCTTGATTTGCTGTTACTTGCAATGTCTCGACGTATGATCAATTCATTGTCGTATTCAAATTCATGTTGTGTGAGAAATTGTTTGGCACTTTCAATGTTGGTGATATCGAATGTACCTTCGATCATGCATTTTTCTTCCTGATTCAATAGCATTTTAGAATCGGCACGTTCACCTAAAATAAGAGATAAGGCCCCGATCAGGATCGACTTGCCGGCACCTGTTTCACCTGTAATGATGGTAAGCCCGTTTCTGAAGGAAATTTCAATTTCTTCAATGATGGCGTAGTTTCTAATATGAAGTTTTTTAAGCACGGGAACAAAGATAGGTACTTAATGATGAATTAATAATCGCCGTGATATTCTAAAATTATCCACGATACACATAATTGTCAATGCTCTTTCAATCGGTTTATTCCTGATTTTGCACGCTGGTCTAGGGAGTTTTTAAATTCATGATCATCCATTTCCAGCACTTTGTAATAGTAATCCAGGGCATCCTTTCTCCGGCCATTCTGTTCGCATATCTGGCCGGCTTGCAGGGCGGCCCTTGAGGCAAAATATTCAGTTGAGTACCGTCCCATTTGTATAGTCTGGTCATAATATTTCAGTGCTTTTTCATCCTGATTGAGCTCATCATAGATCCTGCCGAATCGGTAGATGTATTCCAGTTTTTCGTTATCCTTCTTAAAACTGTTGATAGTTTTGCTTTGTAATATTTTCAAGGCTTTGTCGTTATATCCGCCATCGTTCATCAATCGGGCTCTCAAGAGGTCCTTGTCGGGAAAAGAACCGGTTTCCGCAAATCGTTGAGCTTGTTTATCCGCATCGGATTCTGTCTTGCCGATGTATTTTATTTTTTCTTTATATTCATTGGCGAGTTTCATGTCTCCCTGCAGATAATAGCAATAGGCCAGACTCATACAAGCATCCTTTATATAGAAATTGCTTTTTGAATTAGAGATGAAATACTGAAAATGTCCGGCTGCATCAGGTGCCAATCGTCTTAGTTTGGCATCTCCTAATTCATATTCCAGCATGGGAAAAGGAATGTACTCAGCGCTTTTGTTTCTGTTGAGCAAGATGGATTCCGTGATAGCAGCTTGTTTGTTGTTTAACGCAAGATTCGCTGACATGAAACAAAAAAGTTGATTGTTTTTAACATCAAGCTGATAGTTTTTTACGAGCTGATTGGCTCCTTCTACATCGTTTTCAATATAGTTTTTCAGGTAAACAAGGTACAGGAAGGCTTCTTCCTTGAATGGCTGATCTTTCATACTGATACTCGACTTTAATAGTAAAAGGCCAGATTGCATGTCGCCCTTCAATCCCATAATAGTCGAAATCCATTTATACCCTTTTGGGATTGTGCTGATTACTGTTTCCTGTGATCCGAGGAAGATATTGTTGTAGCTGAAGTCAGGAAATTTGTTCTTGTTTTCTTTGAAAAGCAGAAACGCTTTTCTAAAATCCCAGGCAGCATTCCAATAGTCGGTATACTTGATCTGTATCATGCTCCATTGAAAATAAAGTAGGGCTTTCGAAAAAAGATAATAGGGCGAATTTTTATCCGCATTCTCTAACAGGGCCAACCGTTTTTCTTTCAGAGGTAACCTTTTTTTGTATTCTTCCGGGTTCTCATTGAAGACAAGACTGATGAAATCTTCATAATTAATCAATACCAGTGGTAATACATTTTGAGGATTTGATTTTAATTCTTGGAGCAACAAGTTTCTACCTTGATTGACCTTCATTGCCATGAAACTCTGATATGCATGAAGGCAACGTTCATTCATGCTGAAAGTCTGTCCGTGAACAGTCGTGCAGGCAATGGATAAGAGTAATAATACTGTATACTTGAAATTCACGGTGATCAATTATGGCCATGGAGAGCCGTTTTGAAGAAAAGCTATTTCTTATCTTGCTTCAACTCATCCAGCTTTTTCTCTTCTTCTTTTTCTTTCTTTTTCAGGTCTTTGTACTTTTTATATTGCGTTGACGTCAGGATTTTTTTATACTGGTCATCACGTAAATCCTGGACGATTTTTTTCTGTTTCTTCTTCAACTTCTTGCCCGGATCTTTTGCATCATAATCTGAGATCGAAGTGTATGCTTTGAAATTGACTTCATAAATCTTCTTGTTCTGTTCAGGTGTTAATTGAAGATTCTTTTGCATTTCTTCTGTTTTATCCTTCGCTTTCTCTGCTGCTGTTTTTTTATCAGCAAAGGCAGCTGTGCTAAAGAAGATAAATGCCAAGGCCAGAAACAGTTTGTTCATATGTTATTTTTAAAAGCCAAAGATAGTAGGATATGAACTAGGCAGTTTGTTAATGAGATGAAAGTTTGGATGTAGAGGTTTAGATTTGTAAAAGGATACAGATCCTGAAAAAATAATATTTATGAAAAAGATATGCATGCTTCTCATATTTAGTATTTCTACACAGTTATTTGCCCAAAACTGGCAGACCGTGGTGGTCAATGATACTGCTTATTTTACCGTTCAGGCACCACCTTTGGATAGTGTTTGGAACGGTTATCTTCGTTGTATTTGGGCTGACTCCTCGGTGAATACCGGCGGTGTCGTTACTACTTATTTTTATCCTTCTATCCGGTTAGATATGAATAATGTACTAGACACGTTGAAGGGAGATACATGGCTTGGAAAACGAAATCTCCGAAATGTCAATGGGGATGAATTTTATTTTAATAAGCAAGGTGATACGATCTTATTGAGGACTGTCGCTAGTTTGGGTGATACTTGGATTTTGAATACGGATTCCAATAATTTGAACTATCACGCCACTGTCACTTCCATTGATACTATTACGATCGATGGTGCACTTGACAGTATTAAAACTATTCAACTTCAGGCTTTTCTTGGAGCATCTCCAGTTGGATCAATATATAATAATCTTCCGATTACGCTGAGCAAGAATCATGGATTTTATTCTGTTTTTGAATTGTATGACTTCCCTTACTGCCAAAATATCATCACTGCCGACTCAGGATTATATTTTGGAGCCAATAGGGTTTATTTTCCTGTATTCCCTTTCCTGCATCAGCGAATGCAACGTGAAGTCACTGAAATTAATATTGGGAAGGTTGATAATCTTTGGATATATCAACCTGGCAACGAATGGATTTTTGTAAACCGTTCAAATTATGGAGCCGATTTTGGCGTCATGCATGATTCAGTGATGAATGTCTTTCAGTTAACGCCGGATAGTATCAACGTTGAGTTGTATGAACATGGTTATTCAAATAAACTGATAGGCATGGGAATGCCAAATCCCTACTATGTTTCAACTCATACCTATGATACGGTTTGGCAGACAATGACTACGAATGTCATTCCTGTTAATTCAAGCACAATCAGGAAGTATCGACCTGAGTATAGATTTCCTCTTCCACTAACTTATCAAAATTTTGGGCTGATTGCTATTTTTGTAACCCCTTTTTGCACGTCACAGATAACGGTCAAGGATACGTCTATTAAAGTAACCCCTTTAAGTGTTCAAACCTATATATCGACGTCTAATGCATATACCAGCGGATTCAGAAAAACGGGTGAATATGAAGGGACAGATATGCCCATCAACCCGATGCATAGTTTCAATTTGGTTTATGCGCGATTTGGGTCATGTGTGGAAGGGACTAAGATAAATTTCAAAACCTTGGGTATAGATGAAGCAAGCTATTTCTCGAAGAATGTATCTATTTTCCCCAATCCATCAACAGGTAAGTTTACAGTTTCAATACCTGAAAATAAATCTATTGTCGCTCTCGAAATGTACAATATTCAGGGAATGAAAATAATGGAAAAGATCTTCCATTCATCTGAATATAGTATGGACGTTTCATCGCTTTCAAACGGGATTTACTTTCTGGAGATTAAAACAGAAAAGGGAACTGCCAACAGGAGGATTCTTAAACAATAAAAAATCCCCGTGGTTGAGACAGGGATTTAAACGTTTATTGTAAATGCCTTAGGCCATTTTGCCGGCAAAATATTTCAATGTTCTAACCAATTGGCTTACATAGCTGTTTTCATTATCATACCATGAAACTGTTTTCACCATTTGAGTATCACCTACTGTCATCACTTTAGTTTGTGTTGCATCGAACAGCGAACCGAACATGGTGCCTATGATATCAGTACTTACGATTTCATCTTCCGTATAACCGTAGCTTTCATTTGAAGCAGCTTTCATAGCAGCGTTGATTTCTTCAACAGTTACTTTTTTAGTCAATATAGTTGTCAATTCAGTTAATGAACCGGTGATAGTTGGAACACGTTGAGCGCTGCCGTCGAGTTTGCCTTTCAGTTCGGGTAAAACCAATCCGATAGCTTTTGCAGCTCCGGTAGAATTAGGAACGATATTGGCGGCTGCAGCGCGACCTCGACGTAAATCATTTTTAGGATGAGGTGCGTCCAGTGTATTCTGATCGTTGGTGTAAGCGTGGATTGTAGTCATGATGCCGGTAACGATGCCATATTCATCATTCAATACTTTCGCCATAGGCGCCAGGCAATTGGTTGTACATGAAGCGCATGAGATCACTGTTTCAGTACCATCCAATATTTCGTGGTTGACATTGAATACGACTGTTTTAAGGTCCCCCGTTGCAGGTGCCGATATCACTACGCGCTTGGCGCCTGCAGTAATATGAGCCATGGCCTTGTCCTTATCGGTAAAGAAACCTGTGCATTCTAGTACGACATCTACCTGATGTGCACCCCACGGAATTTGTGAAGGGTCTTTCTGAGCATATATCTTGATTTCGTCACCGTTAACCTGAATGGCATTGTCGGTACTGGTGACTGTATGATTGAAACGGCCCTGAGCAGAGTCATACTTTAAAAGATGGGCAAGGGTTGCGGGGCTAGTTAGATCATTGATAGCCACAACGTCGATACCTTCCATGTTATAAATTTGACGATAGACGAGGCGACCTATACGTCCGAACCCATTGATGGCGACTTTGATAGTACTCATAATATTTTTTTGATTTTTAAAATTTGATAAGAGGCTGCAAAACTAAGGCTATCAAACGGTAATAGCAATTAAGTTGAAGTTTTTGAATGATAATATTTTGTAAAAAAAAAACTTTACCCTACATTTGCGCTCCAATCGAAAAAAAGCCGCGTTGGTCAATCGGTTAAGACGCCTCCCTTTCACGGAGGAATGACGAGTTCGACTCTCGTACGTGGTACTAAAACATGAAGCCCCAATCGGGGCTTTTGTATTTTTAAATGGTCATGTTATTGGTGAAGCGCAGACAATTCCAGATGTAACTATCAGAAAATAAAGGCTGCTATCTGTCTGACTTTGAATGATTAATTAAGTAGTTTTGCGGCATGCAAACTTTACAACACACGCTAACGGAGCAATACATAGAACGCGAAGAAATGTACAATGCGCATAACTATCATCCATTACCGGTTGTATTGGATAAGGGGAATGGTGTATATGTGTGGGATGTCGAAGGGAAGCGCTATTTTGATTTTCTGAGTGGATACTCGGCAATCAATCAGGGGCATTGCCATCCGAAAATTGTCGGGGCTTTGATTGAACAAGCCCAGAAATTGACCTTGACATCAAGAGCTTTTCATAGCGAACTGCTTGGAGAATATGCGAAATATGTCACTTCGTATTTCGGATATGACAAGGTATTGCCAATGAATACGGGTGTTGAGGCTGTTGAGACCGCTTTGAAGTTGGCCCGAAAGTGGGGTTATTTAAATAAAAAGGTCGAGGAAAACAAGGCCACTATTATCGTTTGCTCTCAAAATTTTCACGGACGGACGATTAATGTGATATCATTCAGCAGCGACCAAAGTTCAAGAATCGGATTCGGTCCATTTGTTCCAGGCTATGTGACAATCGACTATAATGATATCGAAGCGTTGAAAACAGTATTAAATGATAAAAATGTTTGCGGATTCCTTGTTGAACCGATACAAGGTGAAGCTGGAGTTGTTGTTCCTGATGTCGGTTATCTGAAGGCCTGCTATGACTTGTGTAAAGCTTCGAACGTTTTGTTTATTGCAGATGAAATCCAGACCGGATTAGCCCGAACAGGTAAAATGCTGGCATGTGATCATGAAGATGTGAAACCGGATATCCTCATATTGGGTAAAGCATTAAGTGGAGGAACCATACCGGTAAGTGCGGTTCTTTGCAATGATGAGATCATGATGAATATCAAGCCGGGAGAACATGGATCTACCTACGGAGGTAACCCCTTAGCTTGTCGTGTAGCGATGGTGGCCCTGCAGGTATTAAAAGATGAGAACATGTGTGAAAATGCCACCACGATGGGGGGCTATTTCAGAGACCAACTGAGCGATTTAAACAGTTCGCATATCAGTGTGGTCAGGGGCAAAGGCTTATTGAATGCAATTGAGATCAAACATTCAGATGGAAATGCGGCATGGAACCTTTGTATCGAAATGATGCATAATGGCCTGCTTGCTAAACCAACCCATGGTGATAAAATCAGGTTTGCCCCCCCTTTGATAATCACAAAAGATGAAATTGATGAGTGTATTCGGATCATCGCAGACAGTTTAACAATTTTGGATTAACTTTTCATTTTACATATGAAAGTTACAGGATTCAGTTTTATCAAGGACGCTGTCAAATTCGACTACCCAGTGGCGGAGGCGATCAGATCTATTTTGCCGATTTGCACAAACTTCGTGGTGGCTGTTGGTAAATCAAGCGACGAGACATTGGAGTTGATCAGAAAAATTTCACCTGATAAAATTACTATCATAGAAACGGTTTGGGACGAAACAATGAGAGAAGGTGGACGCGTTTTGGCGGTGGAAACAGATAAAGCCTATCAGGCTATTGATGATGACAGCGATTGGTGTTTTTATATACAAGGCGATGAGGTTGTTCATGAAAAATATCTGCCTGTGATTTGTGAAAATATGTTGAAGTATAAAGACAGGATGGATGTAGATGGCCTGCTATTTCATTATCTTCATTTTTATGGCTCGTACGACTATATTGCCGCAGCCTCTAATTTTTATAAAAAAGAGATTCGCATCATACGAAAGAACAGGAACTTCTTTTCTTATCGTGATGCCCAGGGTTTCCGAAAAAATGGGAATGAAAAATTAAATGTCATCGAGATAAAAGCGTTTATCTATCACTACGGATGGGTTAAGCAACCAAAAGCCATGCAGGCTAAACAAGAAAATTTCAATAAGTATTGGCATGATGATACATGGGTAGAACTTCATGTCGCTAAAGCGGAAGAGTTCGATTATTCTAATATCAATAGTCTTAAGAAATTTGAGGGCACTCATCCTGAAGTTATGAAAGAACGAATTCAAGGGATCAACTGGAATTTTGATGTGGAATTGTCCTATACCAGATTTTCATTGAAAGATCGTTGTAAGAACCTGTTGAACTCATGGTTGGGAATTGATTTGAATTATAAGAATTACAAGTTGCTGAAGAAATGAGAACCGTTTGCCGATTCTTATCTTTGACTACCTTGCGAGTGACTGAAATCAACCGATGTTTTTTACCTCTGCCAGGTGGATATAAAAAACATTTAATGACGTTGGATATCTTTTCTGAAGTGAGAAGACTGACAAGACACAGAACCCGGCATCATTAGCTATTCAACGAATCTGAATGAAGCAAAAATAGAGAAGTAATATCGATTGGAATATTGTCATAGACCAAATTTCGCTTTTCTTCATTTGTTCTGAACAAAATTACCATTGGCATTTACCAATGGTATATATCTAAAAGAGTTTGGTCTACCCTGAATGCCACAATGGTATAACATATTCCCTACTTTCAGCATTCATTCGATTTAACTTTGGCCCGAAAATTGATTTGCAATGTCGCGAACCATAACCTGATTAACCTGAATTTTCCTTTGGTGAATTTTATTTTTCAGTTGAAAAATAAATAGGAGAATAAAAAAATGAATGTTATTTTGCGAAAAATTAAATAATCATACTTGACCAAATTTGCCACATTCAAGGAATATTTAACCTCATACCTAAGGAAGGAACTTGCAGGGAATTTATTTTATCATGGTTTTCATCACACGATGGATGTGTATAGTTATGTAGTTGAGATTGCAAAGGCGGAGGGGGTGAACCGATCTGACCTTACCCTACTGAAAGTGGCCGTCTTGCTCCACGATGCCGGATTCACACAAACCTATATTGGTCACGAGGACGTGAGTTGCGAAATGGCCAAAACCTTGTTGCCTCAATTCGATTTCAACAGTGAGGAAATCGCACAAGTCTGTGGAATGATACAAGCGACTAAAATTCCTCAGAAACCGAGAAATCTTCTGGAGAAAATTCTTGCAGATGCTGATTTGTTATATCTTGGTACCAAGCGATTTAAGGAAGTAGGGGATACGTTGTTCGAAGAAATGAAGGTATACTCAGGGTTAGGAAACTCAGCGGAATGGAATAACATACAAAAGAAATTCCTTGAGCATCATCATTACCATACTGATTATTGTCGGAAGACATATGAACCTATGAAACAGAAAAATCTGAAAAAAATCATATCCCTGATTGATAAGGGGCAGTAGAATATGGAAATCACAACTACTCGGTTTAGCTTAAAGGAACTATACACACTGAAATCCTTTTTCCTGATGATCCTCGGGGTGATGTTTGCTGTTTTAGCACTTAAATGGTTTATGATACCGAATAAATTCCTTGATGGTGGTGTCACGGGTATTTCTTTGTTACTGCACGAAATATTTCATGTCAATTTCAGTGTTCTTGTCCTTTCCATCAATCTTATTTTCTTTATTCCGGCTTATAAATATATTGGCAAGTTGTTTGCCATCCGGTCCTTCATTGCTGTGGTTTTTCTGGCGTTTGGCTATTTTCTGGCTAATTTGTTGGTGCCAGAGGCAGAAGCTTTTACAAAAGACAAAATACTGATTTCCGTTTTTGGTGGATGTTCCATCGGTTTGGGGATGGGATTGGTGATTCGCTCAGGAGCTGCATTAGATGGTTTTGAAGTATTGGCCATCATTACAACCAGGAAAAGTGGTTTTTCGATGAGTGAGGTTATCCTGTTTTTTAACAGTATCATTTTTATAACCGCCTATCGTGTGAATGGCATAGATTCGGCTATGTTTTCTATCATTACCTATTTTGCTGCTTTAAAAATGGCCGATTATGTGTCTGATGGTATCGAAGAATTTATTTCTCTCACCATCATTTCAAAGGAATCAGAACGAATCAAATCCCTACTGGTGAATGATCTTGGTAAAGGCATTACGGTCTACAAAGGAGAGCGGGGTTATCTTCCTGGTAAATTTGAAGTGAGGGCTGATTGTGATGTAATTGTCACCATCGTTACCCGTCTTGAGATGGTCACTATCAACAACGAAATCAATAAGATTGATTCTGCCGCCTTCATGTATACCAATAAGATCAAGGAAGTAAAAGGAGGTGTCTCAAAACGAAAATCACATCATTAGTAAACAAACGCAGATTTTAGAAATCACCTTAATTTGCGAAGGACGTATAATTTTAATGGGTTCATTCGATTTATTTCGAATAACGTTTATAAAAATATACCGCCACCATACTGAACACCATGTTCGGTATCCAAACCGCTATTAAAGGATGAAGATTTCCTTTAATGGCAAAAGTCGTCGAAAACTGCATCATTAAAATGTAAATGGCACTGATCAATAATCCGATGGCAAGATGCACGCCACTACCACCTCTTACCTTACGTGAAGCGATACTCGCACCAATGATAGTGAGAACAAATGCACTGAAAGGCGAGGCCGTTCTTCGGTATATTTCGATATAATACTCGGTCAGAGCTTCACTTCCTTTTTCATTCTCCTTATGAATGAATTTGTTGAGCTCAGGTGATGTCATAAGCTGTTTCTGTTCTCTGCGCTCAATCAGATCAGAAGGGGATAAGTTAAATGCCCTGTATAAAATCTCGTATTTTTTCATATGTTCAACAGCTCCGTTATTGGTCCTTTCTACTGCATCGAACAACTTCCATTGCTTTTTGACACTGTCATATGTGCATCTGTCGGCACTGAGTTTGGTCGTCATGAAGGTCCCGACTACTTTTTCGTAACTAAAGCGGTAACCCGTCTTGGTTTCGTGATTGTAACTAAGCATATAGATGTACTCTTGAGGATTGATCCGCATATGAAAGTTATCGTCTTTACTATAGGAATGCTCCCAGAGGTATTTTTCTTCAAAGCGAAGCCGGCTTTTGTTTGCCTTCGGAATAATATAATGATTGGCAACTAATAAAACGATGGATATGATGCCTGATCCTACAATATAAGGACGAAGAAATCGCCTGAATGACATCCCGCTGCTAAGCATGGCAATGATTTCTGAGCGCCCTGCCAATCGGGATGTAAAGAAGATGACTGCCACGAAGATGAAAATCGGGAAGAGAAGCGCAAGGATATAGGGGATGAAATTTTTAAAATAACCGGCTATTTCTATTCCCGGAACTTTTTTTGTCACAAAATCTTCGACCTTCTCTGTGTAGTCGATAACGATGGCGATAGCCGAAAAAGCCAGCATCAGGAACACAAAAGTGAAGAGGAAATTCTTCAGTATATAATAGTCAATCTTTTTTAGCACCGGGGTAAACCTATGATTTCTGCAAACCTACTGATTATTTTTGTTTGGTATCTATATTACCGTCGTTCATGCTTAGCAACTTGACATCGGAATGCGAAGACTCCTGATTAGTAGAATTAATAATGTCTAACTCTGAACATAATATACTTTCAATGTATTCATTCGACTTTGGCAGACTTGCCGTTAGAAGTCCGCTATTTGTCGTTTCCTGTAATTCTCACAGCCATGGTGTCTAGGTAGATGTCAGTATCACGCTATCAGAAAGGTGCTAGCTTGGCTGTGGGGCCTTGTTTTAGTCATTATTGTCGATTAAGAAATAGCCGTTCACCTGTATCTTTGTGTGAATCTCCGTAAATTACCAACCATTTTCTTTATTCGTCAGTCTTGATAAGTACAGAAATATTTTAAATAATTGAACGCCGCTTTGAGCTACATTGGAACCCAACAGGATACTGAACTACTTGCCATTATACATGGTTGCAAGGAGGGGAAGCGTACGTCGCAGGAGAAGCTCTATAAGATGATGTATCCTAAAATGATGAGTATGGTAAAACGGTATACCAACCCATATCAATATCACTTGGCTGAGGAAATTCTGAATAACGGTTTTCTGAAAGTATTTCAAAAGGTTGATAGTTATAAATTTGAAGGCTCTTTTGAAGGCTGGGTGCGACGAGTCATCTATCATTCGATATTCGATTATGTTCGTCAGAATGTGAAGTATAACGAAAAGGTGGTCTTTGTCGAAAAAGACGAAGTCGTGAATAGTGATTTGGCTTCTAATATGCACTACGAAGAGCTGATGGGATTGGTTCAAAGTCTTTCCGACTCCACAAGGGCTGTGTTTAACATGTTTGTTATCGATGGAATGTCACATCGGGAAATCAGCGAAACCTTAGGTATCAGCGAAGGTACGAGTAAGTGGCATCTGTTTGAAGCCAGAAGAATTCTTAAAATGAAAGTTGAAAAATTGTATAAATAAATCAGTAAATCGAATTAAATGGAAAACAGAATTCCAATAGACGAATTGTTTCATGATAAGCTCTACGAGGGTAAGGAACAGATGAATCTGGGCGCCTGGGCCAACATGGAACGGATCTTAGATGGTAAGAACCCATACGCTGTCGAAGAAGAAAAGAAACGAAGGATATTTCCTTTTTGGCTAGTTTTTCTGGTGAGCACCGCTATCGTAGGAGCTGGTTATCTGGTCAAAACCAATTTTACGAATAACCTTGTTATCAATCAACCAAAAGCCGAAGCACGTTTAAACAATGAAACTGCTTCAATTCAGCCCGATGCTTCTATCAATAAGTTATCATCACCAATTGCTGAACATATCGCGGGTTCCCAATCAACATCCACAAGTGACAAAGCCAATCATTCTTCTCACCCTACTGTCGCTTCGAGTGTTCGAAAACTCAATCAAGCTTTTGCCGATAAAACAACATCTTCTGCTTCAAAATCATCCGTTGTGAGCCATGCTGAGAACGCTACAGTAATTGAACCTGCATCTGAAACGACGCTGCTTACTGCCTATTCAATTAATGGTAAAACTGCTGAAAGTGCTAAAACGAATACCCAATCTGAGAATCCAGTTTCATCCAATAAAAAAGCCAAGGTACATTCGGTCGATTTGACTACAACACCTAAAGTTGAAAAAGCACTTAGCAAGGATGAGGGAACTATCGGTTCCTCAATTTCTCAACAAAAAGGGCCATCTGCAGACAAGCTAACTGAAAAAATAGCGGTTGTGACAATCAAGCAAAAGACTGTTCGCAAACGTGACGGTAGTATCCAGCAAGTGCTTGGAGATACTGTTGGTAAATCTGTGATTGAAAAAGAGATTGACAGACCGGTTGAAGCAAAAGTAACTGCCTCGTTAAATCCTATGATGACCAATCCTCGATTTAGGAAATTATCACAGGAGGAAGAGCAACAAGCTGGTATGCAGAGAGTACAAGAGCCTGTTTCGGAAAAAGAAACGGTTTTGGCTTCATCAACCTCTGCATCAAAAGTAACTGCGGAAATCTCAATCACCGCCAGTCAAAAAGCAATTGCTGTTAGGCATACCGGATACTTCGAGGATTTGAAGAAATTTGCTACAGACACCTATCAAAAGATTAGTAATTTTTTCCTCTTTAGCCCTAAACCGGATACTTACACAGGATTGGATATGGGTGTGAATGCTTCCTTGAGCAATTCCAAAGGAAATTTCGGTGGATTCCATGGTGGTTTCACGACACTGAACCCAATTACTGATTTTGTGTCCTTCTTGGCCGAACTTAAATTTTACTACAATAATAACGGTGGATATACGGCTACCGATATCAATTACAAGATTGTCAATCCTACGGCTGACACAGCCACCTTATCGCACATACAAAGCACCATTTATTCATATCAAAAAGACTCAACCGTAAAAACATATAATTTCAAAAATTTCTACTCTCTTGAATTGCCGTTGATGATGCAATTGAATTACAGATCCTTCGCCCTTTATGGCGGTGTAAATTTGGCATACAGTTTCAGGTTGAAGACTACCGAGAAAAGCAGGAACTACGCGGTTTCCTATACCGACACAGTAGTTACAGGCGTAGGATTTGAATTCCCTGTTGACAAACCGTCTCAATATCTGAAAAGTGATTTTTCAAGCCGCTTCGGTGTCGGTTATACGGTAGGTGCTTCTTACAGTTTCAGTCCGCAGCTTTATATTGATCTCCGAGTTTCTCAGAATCTTTGGGATAATATGAAGACAAATGCTGCTAGGGAGATTTCAAACGGATTTTTCAAAGTGCCTTCCTTCCAGTTTTCACTGGGTTACAGGTTCAGAAAATTCACACCAGACAATTAGTTTTTCGGGTTTCTTTGGTTTATATTGATTTGGAAAGGCTGCTTCGATCTTGAAGCAGCTTTTTTCTTTTTATGCTGGACTATTATTTCTTTCAAACTCATTTACCTTTACATCCCTTAAACAAATGTATGGCCACTATTCAAGAAATTATCTGTTGTATTGAAGGATTTGCGCATCCGATGTATCAAGAAAGTTATGATAACAGCGGTCTCATCGTTGGTGATGCCAAGAGAAAGGTTAAAAAAGTGATGCTCACGCTTGACTGTATAGAAGAAGTCGTGGACGAAGCGATTCAAACCGGTTGTCAGCTCATCATCGCCCATCATCCTATCGTGTTCAAAGGATTGAAGTCTCTGACAGGGAAGGACTATGTCGAGCGGACCATCCTGAAAGCTATCAAGAAGGATATTGCCATCTATGCCTGCCATACTAATCTGGACAATGTGCATTCCGGTGTAAACCGCATTATTGCTGAAAAATTGGGATTGAAAGATACCAAGGTCCTTTCCCCGATGAAAAATACGGTGAAGCAACTGTATACCTATGCTCCTTTGTCGGAAGCTGAAGCCATACGGCAGGCTCTTTACAAAGCAGGAGCCGGAAAAATCGGACAATATGAAGAGTGCAGTTTTAATACATTGGGTCTTGGTACGTTCAAGGCAATTGGTACTGCAAAGCCTTTTGCAGGTACCCTTAATGTGGCTCATGAGGAGAAAGAAATAAAAATAGAGGTCGTCTATCCGGTTCATATTGAGCGAAAATTACTGAAGGCGCTGCACGAGGCCCATCCTTATGAGGAAATCGCGTATGGTCTGATCGATATTGAAATTCCTAACAAGGATTTAGGTGCAGGCTTGGTGGGTACTTTACCCAAACCGATCGATGAGAAGCAATTTCTGAAGTTGCTTAAAACCAATATGAAGGTTTCCTGTATCCGACACACAAAGTTTCTCAATAAGAAAGTAAGCCGGGTGGCCCTTTGCGGAGGTTCAGGCAGTTTCCTGCTCAACGATGCTATCAAGTCCGGTGCTGATGTGTTTGTCACGGCCGACTTCAAGTACCACGAGTTTTTTGACGCTGAGTCGCATCTGATGATAACCGATATCGGACATTATGAAAGCGAGCAGTTTACTTACGAAATATTTTCTGAACTACTATTGAAATATTTCACTACTTTCGCAGTCCTTAAGACTTCAGTGGACACAAATCCTGTAAATTATTATTCATAAATATGGCAGCAGTAAAAGAATTTTCAGTACAAGAACGTTTGGTTTCAATATGCAAACTTCAACGAATCGATTCTAAGATTGGTGAAATTAAGAAATTGCGTGGTGAACTTCCTATGGAAGTGAAGGACTTGGAAGATGAGATTGTAGGCTATAACACACGTGCAAATTCTATCGATCACGAAATTAAGTTGATTGATGACACTATCAAGGAAAAACAAAATATTCAGGCAGAGTCCAGAGAGTTACTTAAAAAATACGAAAAGCAACAGGATAACGTCAAAAATAGCCGTGAGTTTGAGGCCATCAACAAGGAAATCGAGTTGAATGAACTCGAAATCAAAGCTTGTGATAAAAAGATCAAAGATGCTAATGTAGAAAAGGACGAATATTTGGCACAAAGGGCTCAAACCCAAAAGCAAATCGAAGATAAGCAAGCAGTGTTGGCACAGAAACAGAAAGAACTGCAAAAAATAACTGAGGAGACTGAAAAGGAAGAAGAAGAACTGAACAAGAAAAGAGAAAAGGCCGTGACTGATGTTGAGGCACGCTTATTGCTTGCTTATGATCGTATCCGTATGAACTACAAAAATGGGTTGGCTGTGGTACCTGTTGAGCGTGATTCTTGTGGTGGATGTTTCAATATGATTCCTCCTCAGCGACAGTCTGATATCCGTCTTCGTAAGAAAATGACCGTGTGCGAGCATTGCGGACGTATACTGGTCGACAGCGAGTTGAACGATTCAATCGAAATATAAATTTATTATTGGTTCAGATAATTTCTGAATTCTTATTATAACCTGCCAGCCAGGGATAACCCATCTGATGCAAGTAGTTAACTCTACGGCATAAGGTGGGTTAAATATTTGCCCTCTGTTTTAGTGATGTTGTATTACTTTTGCCACACAAAAAAACAGTATGTCACTATTTACCTCTTATCATTTCGAAGGCAAGAAAGCTTTAGTGCGTGTCGATTTTAACGTCCCACTGAATGATCGGTTCGAAATCACCGACGATACCCGTATGCAGGCTTCTATGCCCACCATCGAGAAAATTCTGAACGATGGCGGCAGCGTAATCCTCATGTCGCATCTGGGCAGACCGAAAGACGGACCTGCCGATAAATATTCACTGAAACATATTCTCTTTCATTTGATCAAACTGCTCAATGGCCGAACGGTCAAGTTTGCCGCTGATTGTATCGGACAAGAAGCTACAGATGAAGTTTCTAACCTCAAGGCTGGTGAGGTATTGCTCCTTGAGAATCTTCGTTTTTATAAGGAAGAGGAAAAAGGTGATATCGATTTTGCCAAAAAACTCGCTTCCTTGGGTGATGTATATGTGAACGACGCCTTCGGAACCGCTCATAGGGCCCATGCATCAACTGCTATCATGGCTCAATTCTTTTCACCGGAAAACAGGATGTTTGGCTCTCTGATGAATGCCGAAGTGAGTAATGCCGAGAAAGTGTTACATAGTGCCGAAAAACCCTTCACCGCTATTTTGGGCGGTGCGAAAGTAAGCGATAAGATATTGATTATTGAGATGCTGATGAACAAGGCTGACACCATCATCATCGGAGGTGGTATGGCATATACATTCCTGAAGGCTCAAGGCAATGAGATAGGTTCTTCTCTTTGTGAAAACGACCGTCTTGATCTGGCCAATGAATTGATCAGCAAAGCTGAAGCCAAAGGTGTGAAGTTACTGATTCCTGTTGACAGCGTTATTGCCGACAAGTTTGCCGCCGATGCCAATACCCAGGTGGTTGATAACAATCAAATCCCACAAGGATGGATGGGGTTGGATATTGCTGGTAAATCGGTTGCAACTTTCAGTGATGTTATTAAAAATTCCAAGACTATTCTCTGGAATGGACCAATGGGGGTGTTTGAAATGGAGAAATTCCAGCAAGGAACCAAAGCCATCGCCTTGGCTATTGCTGAGGCTACCCAAAATGGGGCATTCTCGCTGATAGGTGGCGGAGATTCTGTGGCGGCCATCAATATGTTTCATTTAGCTAATCAGGTATCCTATGTAAGTACGGGTGGTGGTGCCTTACTCGAATACTTTGAAGGTAAGCAATTGCCAGGGATAGCTGCCATCAGAGGCTAAGCATACCCTTCATTCATCATGACAAGCCCAAACTCATTCATGATGACAATCACTACCGACAAGTCTTAGATCGATATCCGTTTCGTGCATGGCTATCTGTCTTTTCAAAGCAATTGGTGAATGGAATTCCTTTGACAATCGTTGCAAATGTTAACAGTGGTTGATTTGCCTGCCTGCCTGTCGACAAGACCCAAAAGAAATCTGACATCCATGATTCGCCTGACTATGCCAAGGTATATGAAAGTGATTTTGTTTCCGGTGTTTTTCATAATAGTGTCATCGTTGTAAAGATGAACAGTCTATTGATTAATTCCGTTTAACTGACAACTAATCTCGATCTTTTGACAGAAGATTTTAAGATTGAACAGTCCACGGGATAAGGCAAAGGACATAGACTTGAGAGCAATCCTGATGCAGTGGATAGCATCGATTACTGCAAAGACAAGTATAAGGATCAATGGGCTATCAATAGTTGGATAGATTCATCTATAATCGATTTGATGATGATCCACGGACATAAGAAATCTTCCAATATCAATGCGGAACAAAACTTTTTCTGAACGGATTCAGGTTTAAATAATGGGTGTAGGAAATTCATTATCCTTGGTTCAACAGGCTCTCATCAGAAAGACATCCTAAAAATAGTTGTCAGCATTTTCAGTCTACTTGGCCCTGCAAATATTCAATATTCAATTGCGCAATTCTTACGTTCATTCCCGACTTTTCAATAAATGTTCATTCTCCCGATTGGTTTTGATGCATACAAAGAAGAGCGAAAGCAATGCAACATCAATTTGCATACTTCTCATTTCATCGGGAGGGCCTACCGGTATGTTGGCGTGCATACAATCTGATTTTGTGCGTTTCTCCGCCTAAGCGTAAAACTTCTCCTACTCTTTATGAAACTTGTCGCCGGGCTTTGTTGGTTGCTCCCCATGGTTTGCGCGCATGCAAAGGATCTTTGCGCTTGTGCAAATGAATATTGCGTGAGTAGGGTTTATCAAAATCTGGCTATCTCCTTTATCTCTCTTTCTCATCCTTAAACCGATTTATTGGGGCATGGGCCGAACTTCTGATTGAAAAGGTATTACTTTTACGGTCTGTCAGGTGAATCCGATGAATGGACTCATAGTAACGCATCCTCATTCAGTTTGTTATGAATTTTAAAACTATACTTGCCGCCTTCTTATTAAGTCTGGGTATCCAATGCACTGTTGCCTTTAAAGCCCATGCATTGCATGTCGCCATTATTGAGAGTCAGTCGTATCTAAGCAGTGATATGATGGATATCAAATGGCAAAGTGCCGCCATCGCGATGGGACATACGGCCTCCATTGTACCACAGACTACGTTAGATAATAATACATTTTTTGCCACAACCGATATCCTCATTGTGGCTTCAGGCTCTATAGCCTTGCCAGCCAATCGGGTCAATACAATCCTTCAATTTATTCAAGCAGGAAAGCCGGTTTATCTTCAAGGTGAATATCTATGCAGTCTATCGACTAATCAGGCATTTGCCACTCTGGTAAATACCTTAGGCGGCACGTTCTCGTGGGGCGGTACCACCAATGGTATCATGCAGATGAATATAATCAGTTCCTTCGCTACCACCCCTTATCCTGTTGTAGGACTTTCTTATTTCAATTATGGTTGTCATGGTGTTGGATGCGGTATTCAATATTTTCTTGAACGTAACGGTTTGTTTTACGGCTATTTCTTTTGTCCGCCAAATTCTGCTTATGGCAGCCTTATCCAAATCACTGATCAGGATTGGATTAACAATAATACCAATGATACACTCATGAAAAACGTGATTCAGCATCTGGCTGATCCTTCTTTGTGCAGCGGTACTAATTTTACGCCTACGAATCTCGGTAACGATACCACCCTGTGTAATGGCTCTACGATGACCTTGAATGCGACGAATTCAAATGCCACGTACTTATGGCAAAACGGGTCAACCAATCCAACCTTCACCGTCAACTCGGCTGGCACGTATTGGGTGCAGGTAACCAATAATTGTGGCGTATTTTCCGATACCATTCATATTAATTATGCGCCATCTCCTGTGGTCCATCTGGGTAATGATACCTCGTCGTGTGCCGGTCATGCCGTGGTGTTGAATGCAAACACACCAGGTGCAACCTATCTGTGGCAGGACGGTTCAACGAATCCGACCTTCACGGCCATGTTCTCGGGAATTTTTATTGTGAAAGTAACAATAGGCAGTTGCAGTGCCAGAGATACAATTATCATTAATTTTTTTCCGTCCCCTTTGCTTGAATTGGGTGCCGATACCATATTATGTGACGGACAAAACATGATCTTGAATGCCGGTAACGCGCCAGGTGCTATTTATCATTGGCAGAATGGGGCTACCTCAGCGAACTTTCCGGTTACGCAGGCAGGGACCTATATCGTAGATGTGACCACCGGTTGCGGTACAGCTACCGACAGTATTCATATTGCATATAACCCTAATCCTGCTGTGTTTATCGGGCATGATACAGTTGTTTGTCAGGGCAACTCTTTTACTTTGAATGCCTTTACGCCGAATGCGCTTTATGTATGGGATGATCATTCATCTTTACCGACGCGAAATGTTACAAAGGCTGGATTGTATTGGGTCGATGTCACGGTTGATCATTGTAGTTCCCGCGATTCGGTTCAGGTAGATTACCAGGAAAGGCCCGTCGTTTCGCTAGGTGACGATGTGAAGCTTTGTCTCGGAGATATCAAATTGCTTGATGCTACCACACCGAATGCCGTATATCAGTGGCAGGACAATTCCATTGGATCGACATTCAAGGTGACTGAAAAAGGGTTATATTGGGTAATAGTGAATGTCAATAACTGTATAGGTTCGGATTCGATTTTTGTGGATTATTATGAGCAGAGTTGCAATTGCAAGATGCAGGTGCCGAATGCCTTTTCTCCTAATCGAGATGGTAAGAACGATGAATTTAAATATCTGGTCAATGAAAATAATATTGAACTGAAGGAATTCATTATTTTCAATCGATGGGGAGGTATCGCTTTCAAGTCACAAAGTATCAATGATAG
>CAIQUX010000308.1 GCA_903875055.1 uncultured Bacteroidota bacterium | reverse complement strand
AGTTGATGCCAAGATGGGGTTGGCATTGGGGATACGTTTCAACTTATGTTTCCACAATTAAAAATCGAGTTCTACAAAAATAAGAATACAGAACTCAATGGGCATTGGGATATTCTGGACAGTCATCTTACGATAAGCGAGTTGCTGCCTCAAACTCTAGAAGGAACCTTAGAAATTGGCCCTGTGATGAAAGTAAGTGAATTGGAGCAGCAATTTGAAATGCAATTTGGATTACATGTTCAGGTATTCCGTAAGTCAGGAAATGTGTGGCTACAAACTGGAAGGACAGATAGTTGGACTCTTGACCAACAGAATCAGGAAGCTATCGATATGAACAAACCATTAAGTTCGCCAGAACCTGAGGATTACAGAGAGCAGGAATAAACAACCATAATGCAATTTTCTTTTAGTATCAAAAAATTAAAAAGGGGAAGCTAAACGCCGAATTCAAAAAGATTAATAAGCTTCCAAATCCTTATTTTGCCCACTCCAAGACTTTCAATTTATTCAAGTCATCCACAAGTTGCTTGCCTTTCTTTTCATCCTTAATAATGAATTGCAGATCGTTTTTCAAATCGTATCGCCCTCCTTTCACATAACCGGTAGGGACAATGCAATCTTTTTCTGCGCAGACAAAGTTGATGACTGTATACTCTTCAGAATGACCTAACTCAATTGATTTAAGGTTTTTAATGAAGAAATCCCAACTTACAAATGGATTACATTCTGGAGTCAAACAAATATGGTATTTAAATGAACCGGTATTTTCCAGGACTATTCCCTCATAATCCCATTTTTTCAAAGAAGAAAATAATTCATTTACTTCTTTAATCAATTGTTCCTTGCTCTGCCCTTGAGCAAACGAAGAGTGTGTGAATGACACTAAAGTGATTAATAACGCTGTTTTTAAAATTAATTTTCTCATTTTATCTCTTTTATTTATGTGGATATTAAGTTATACTAGTGACATTGAATCATTGTAATTCAAACCAAAAGTATTGAAATTAAAATAACTTTTTAAAATAAAATTCATATTATATTGCTAATAGGCTCAAGTGTTTGCCATCTGCTTATTTAAGATTCCACTTCGCATTGGGCACTCTTGCAGTAAGCTAATTTAAGTATTGCAACTCTCATTCGGGACTTTCATCCTACAACGAATAAGCTTGCCGGACACACATAATAAAAGGAAGTCTGATTAAACTTCCTTTTATTATTAATATGGAATGACATTGATCCTTATCCTAAATAGGATTTCAAAGACTTGCTGTATCTGGTTTTTTGAAGCCTTTTAATGGCTCTTTCTTTGATTTGTCTGATTCGCTCCTTCGTCAAATCATATTTTTCACCTATTTGTTCGATAGTCGGCCCATCTGTACCATCTAAACCAAAATAAGCACTAACAATTTCTGATTCGCGAGGGCTCAGCGATTTGAGTATCCTGCGAATTTCTTCCCTTAGACTATCCTTTATCACAGGTTCGTCAGTATTATCGGCACCAGCAAGCAAATCTCCCATACTCAAATCTTCGGCTTCATGAACTGGAGCATCGAGAGAGGTATGTCTCGAATTTGTACTAAAGATATTGGCAATCTCAGTTTCAGACATTTCTAAAATACCAGCCAATTCTTCAACCGAAGGTTCTCTTTCATTGACTTGCTCGAAGGCCATCATAGCCTTGTTAGCTTTATTATAAGTCCCAATTTTATTTTGAGGTAGTCGCACAAGACGTCCTTGCTCAGCTAAAGCCTGAAGAATAGATTGTCTGATCCACCATACTGCATATGAAATGAATTTGAATCCTTTCGTTTCATCAAATCTCTGGGCAGCTTTGATAAGTCCCAAATTTCCCTCATTAATCAAGTCACTCAATGTAAGTCCCTGATGCTGATATTGTTTAGCTACAGAAACTACGAAACGAAGATTCGATTTTACAAGTTTATCAAGCGCTAAAGAATCACCAATTCTGATTTTCTGAGCCAAGACTGTTTCTTCTTCAGCATTTATCATCGGTATACGACTGATATCCTGTAAATATTTCTCAACAGCCTGACTGTCTCGATTGGTTATCTGGGTCGCTATTTTAAGTTGTCTCATATTCGTAAAATTTAGTAGGTTTGGGAATAAATTGGTTATCGCTCGTGTTTAAGTGGCTGGCAAGTGTAAAATTAGTCTATGCATATGGATGCCTAGTTAAATAAATCCTATTTTGCATAACTTTAATAGATTACGAACTTGCGACAATACCATGTTTAAGGTATTGTATTTTTAAAGTTTATCTCCAAGTTTCAAAGCATCAAATTTTTGAGATTGCTGCTCAGTTAAGGCTCCTTTGATATTGATTACTTTATTCGTCTTCAATTCCTTGGTTCGTTGAGAAATAAGTGATTTATTTCCCTCCATTACATGAAGATTCTTATTAAGGATCTGCTCTTCACCGATCAAAACCTGAGTAATTCTTGAAATCTGAAGGTCACTCAAATTCAAATCAGCATTTTTCAATACCTCTATTTCCTTTTTTACCTGGCTGGAAGGTTGATTCCCTTGTTGGGCTTTCATCTGCAACGAACACAGTATAACTAAAGCAAAAACAATCATCTTTCTCATATGTATAAATTTTATATTTTCCACAAGACGTAAATGTATTGCAGATTGTTAGCTTTTTTAAGGTTATTTTCTTAACGAATTGTTTATAAGCTTACTCAAACAGGAAAATGAAGGAATGAAATCACCCGTTTTGAGGTATATCGATAATAAAAGCCCTTCAGTTAAGTCAAAAATGTATTTCGAATCAAAGCATTGCCTTTCAGAAGTTTATTGACTAGTAGCTTTTAATCTTGAATTCAGTCCGTCGGTTCTTCGCACGACCTTCTGCAGTCGCATTATCCCCATTAGGACGTGTGTCACCATAGCCCTTGCTATTAATCCTTGCCTCACTAATTCCTTTCACCTTAAGATATTGCTTGCAGGCATCAGCCCTTTGCTGCGATAGCACCAGATTACTTTCAGGCGTACCCGAATTATCTGTATGCCCCTCGATATCAACCTTATAGGTCGGTTTAAGGTTCAGAATTTCAACGATTTTATCCAGATTTTTGAAGGATGCGCTCTTTATAACGGCACTATTTGTTTCAAAGAATATTCCCTGAGCAGCAATATCAACCTCTTTCTTATCTTCCGCTTTGACTTCAGGACAACCTTGGTTCACGGCTGAAGCTACTGTAGGGCATTTGTCCACTTCGTCATTAAAACCGTCACCATCAGTATCAGGAATCGGACAACCCTGATATTTCAAGGTTCCGGCTACTGTAGGACATTTATCTTTATTATCCGGTATACCATCTCCATCCGTATCAGGACAACCATTATATATCTTCAAGCCTTTCACGTCCGGACACATATCATCATCATCTGCAATACCGTCACCATCTCTATCCGGACAGCCTTTCATTTCTCGTGTACCTGGTTTAAGTGGACAAGCATCTTCAGAATCTGGGATACCGTCATTGTCAGAATCCTTTACCAATGGAGGCTCAGGTAATTTAACTACAGGCTTTTCAACCGTCTTGTGCGCTTTCCACCAATATACCATACCAATACTATGTGTCAGATGATTCTGGTTATTCTTACTTAGCCTTGAAAAGTAATCCGACTCCAGATTCAAAAAGATGCCTTTCCCAAGATCAAGACTGGCGCCTATTCCCAACGGAATATCGAAACCGAATTTGCTTTCCCGTAAGGAACCACTCAATCCAGCCGTTACGTATGGTGTCAACATATACTTATCCTTGGTAAAGATGTTATAAATCGCTTTGGCATCAATCGCTATGAAAGGAACCTGATTTCTCATCGAATTCTTACCCGATTTGGTCAGCATATACATCGAATCCTTTTTAGACGTAGGATATTGCAATGCCGCCACATTGGCTCCTGCATTCAAATCAAGATGTTTACTAAATGTATGCCAGTAACTCAACCTGATGGTCGGATCCCACAAAAGTTTAGATTCTGTTTTTAAAGAAGATGCATTCACCTTGTCTGTAAAAAAATAATGCCCTGTCTGAGGTCCGTAAAAATCAGTTCCCGTAAAATGAACCCCGATTCCATTATCAAACGGTTGCGCATTCACACTTACGAACGAAATCAATATCCATATCAGTAACTTAGTAACTTTTTTCATCAAAATTTTAATTTGTCACAAAGGTATTATTGCTGACGTAACTCCCGAAGAAACTGCGTTGTTTTAATGTTAAGCAATCACCCGCCAATACTATCGAAGTTATTCACATTGTGTATTACTGTTGCCATATTAAGGACTCAGCATCATTACCTTTGCCCCACTTAATACTCAATACTTGTTATGATCAATCCCAGAGTTCAGATTTTTTCAGGAAACGCCACCTTGGCCCTTGCCGAAAGCATATCGGCCTATTATGGTCAGGAGCTTGGAAAATCCGCCATACAGAAATTCAGTGACGGCGAATTTCAACCCGTATTTAACGAAAGTATCCGCGGAAATTATGTCTTTCTCGTTCAAAGCACCTACTCGCCTACCGATAACCTCATGGAGTTATTGATGATGATCGATGCCGCCAGAAGAGCCTCTGCAGGATATATCACGGCCGTGATTCCGTATTTCGGTTTTGCCCGTCAGGACAGAAAAGATAAACCAAGGGTCAGTATCGCTTCCAAACTGGTGGCTAACCTGCTCACGGTGGCCGGTGCCAACCGTATCATGACCATGGACCTTCACGCCCCTCAGATTCAGGGCTTTTTTGATATCCCGGTTGATCATATGGACAGCTCTGCGATCTTCATTCCGTATATCGAAAAACTGAATATCGATAACCTCACCTTCGCCTCACCGGATGTTGGCAGTACCAACCGTGTCCGTGAAGTGGCCAGTTACTTCGGTGCCGATATGGTCATTTGCGACAAGCAACGCAAACGTGCCAATGAGATTGCCGCTATGACAGTCATCGGTGATGTAACCGATAAGAATGTCGTATTGATCGATGATATCTGCGATACCGCCGGCACACTCACGAAAAGTGCTGCCATGCTGATGGATAAAGGCGCTAAAAGCGTACGAGCTTTCTGCACACACCCTGTATTGAGCGGTAATGCCTATGAGAATATCCAGAACTCTGTATTGGAAGAACTAGTAGTGTGTGATACCATTCCGTTGAAAAAAGAATGTGCTAAGATCAAAGTACTGAGCACAGCCGAACTGTTCTCCATCGCGATACGCAATGTGCATGAAAATAAGTCTATCAACTCATTATTCATCCACAGCCAGTTAAAAGAGCGTATCCGACAAAACAAAGAAGCTCAATAAGCAGCAACTTCTTTCTGAAACAATTATTCCCGTTGAATTTTTAGTCACCTGCATTAGCAGACTGAAATAACCTTACATTTGAAGCAAATTCATGCCATGCTTCAAGACGAACTTTATCCGTATAGCTTTCTGTTCAATATCGCCACCTTTCACAAGGACTTTACGGTGAAAGACATAACAGGTGCTACCCGCGCCTATGTGAAACAGAAAATGTTCAAACTGAAAGATCATGTACGGGTATTTACCGATGAGAGCGAAACCGAACTCGCCTATGATATCAGAGCCGACCGATGGCTTGATTTCAATACGGTGTTTTCGTTCAACAAACCCGATGGAAGCAAGATAGGCAAACTGGTGCGTAAAGGTTGGAAATCGATATGGAAAGCCTCCTATGAATTGTATGATGAAAACGATATGCAGGACTTGCTGATACAGGAAAAAAATCCATGGATCAAAGTGGGTGATACGCTCCTAAGTGAAATACCCATTGTAGGCATACTCACTGGTTATTTCTTCAATCCCTCCTATTCGGTAAAACGACCCGATGGCACCCTGGTTTGCAGTTTTACCAAGAATGCGTCTTTCTTTGGACGAAAATTCAGCCTGATCAAAGAAAACCCGTTTGAACAAGGCGAGGAAGAACGTATCAAACTCGGTCTTATGATGATGGTATTACTTGAAAGACGAAGAGGATAAGACTCATGCTGACAAATTAAAGCTCGAAAGTCAAATTATCAGGATTTTGTCGGGTATCCCAGATGTTCAATACTTCTATGGTTTCAGCATTGTCTTAATAGAAAATCAGATAATTCACAACGATAATATACTTTATCCCTTCACGTTTCGTTGGCTTACCCAGACTTGAGAATCTGGCCACTCCTTTCAAAGAGGCATTAAAATCTCATTCAATTTTTTACTGTAAATATTCGACTTATTTCGATTGACCCAATATAACAAAATTCCCAGCTTACTTTCCAATCCCTCTTTTGTCCAGATTACTTTTCTATCCATTCCCTGGTGATTTTATCTGCCTCCTCCTGTGTATAGGTCTCACCTATCTCTATTTGATTTAATGCAATATCTATTCGTCTGTTTTGCTCATGGCTGCATTCATATACTTCATCGGTATGAATATCTTGTTGTAATACACCTAACACAAATTCAAGAATATCCATATCTTCTGTAATCTGAATTTTACTTATCACTTGATCTCTTAATTCGGTGTATGTCATGACGATATTATTTACGTAAACATACAAATTTCTGTTTATTTAATCCGGGGTTTGTGTCCTCACAAACCTTCTTCAATAAATAATATTTCTGGTTTGTGGAGACACAAACCATGTGAATAAGAAGCTGTCGCTCAATTCCTACGCCAGTGGATTTGTGTTTTATAATCTAGATGTGGCACAAGTCACAGACATTGCGCCAGCCGTTGTGTTTAAAATACACCTAGCTCTAGCGGGGATATCGCCGCCATTTTACAAACCGTTTGTTAGCGGGTCGGCTTTTACTTTATCCTATTTTTCAGATATTGCAATGTACTTTTTTAATTCAGTTTGTTTTTCTGCTTGTTTTATTAAAAAGTCCGCTACGTCTGCTCTATTTATACCGCCAATATTAATTCCTTTGAACAATTTGTTTTCAATACGATATTTTTCTGTCAATTCCTTGTCTAATAACCTTCCAGGCCTCACAACTGTCCAATTCAGATCTGAATTAGTGATGATTTCTTCCATGTTAGTTTTGTCAGCATAAACGTCTTTTAAAAAGTACTTTAAAAACATCTTTACAAGCCAAGAAACATAATTTTTACTTTCTCCAGCTCCAAAACCAGTAACAAATATGAGTGGAATATCTATTTTTCTCTCTCTATGTATTTCCAAAATTAATTTTGCGAAATCTGAAAAAAGAGTAGTTGCTTTCATATTCTTACCTGTCCCTAATGTTACAATTAGCGCATCTGCGTTTTGGATTGAATTTAACACGTCAGCTTTATTAGTTGCATCACCAATTATTATTTTTAAAGAGTTCTTCCCTTCTAGTTGAATTTCGGATCGAGAAAGAGTCGTTATCGAATGATTTCTATTTAATCCTCTTTTCACTGTTTCTAATCCTATTCCAGCCGAGGCTCCTATGATAGTTATATTCATTTTGCGTTTTTATTGATTTCGGTTTTGAGCTGCCCGCCAACATTTCGCTAATATACTACCCTTTCCTTACGAAGTAAAGGAATCAGCATCTTTCTACCATACCTTGATTATTTATACCCAAAAGCTGTATGGT
>CAIQUX010000307.1 GCA_903875055.1 uncultured Bacteroidota bacterium | reverse complement strand
TGGATATGCATGGCAATTATGGGCAGTTTGCACCTAACTTGGTTCGTAACACAGCCGAAGGTGCTAACATGGCAGTAGCCAATGCAGTAATCGTTTATCCTAATCCTACCATGGGTGATTTATATGTTGATGTCAGTTCTTCTTCAGTGACCCGTGCTACCTTTAAAGTCATGGACATGACTGGGAAGACTGTGAAAGTTATTCAATCTGATCTGGTTGAAGGCTTGAACAAGATGACTGTGAATGTTGGTGAATTAGCTAACGGTATGTATATGCTGAAAGTAGTTGATGGTAAAGCGTTGAACTACGCTCAGACATTCAACAAGCAATAGTTATTCAAGTAGCTTTTATAGTGACTTTGTGTTTACTTTGTGTTTAATTAAAATGGCGGGGTCTTAGGGCCCTGCTTTTTTTTATTAGTGATTGTTTTTAAAAGCATAATAATTCCGTCATACTTCCATAAGATTAAAGAAATATAGCCATACTACATTTGCCTCATCAATGAAACGGATCAGGCATAGATTGTCCGGACGCTGGATTTGATGCTAACATCCAATAATGAATATCCGACATCAAAACGATCTATGAAATACCTACTTGATATAGTCAGATTCAAAATCACTTCATTTCTCATTCATCGACTTTTTTCACTTCAGTCCCCTTTCAAATCAAACCGCCTTCTTGGACATGAATACCTGTTTGTATAAAATCCGATATGCATCAACCTAAACGAGAAGTAGATCTTGTTATCCTTTCTGATATCCATTTGGGTACTTACGGTTGTCACGCGAAGGAGTTACTCACCTATCTCAAAAGTATAAAGCCTAAGAAGGTGGTCTTGAATGGCGACATCATCGATATCTGGCAATTCAGCAAACGCTACTGGCCATCGAGCCATATGCTGGTCATCAAGTATCTGTTGGGGCTTGTTGCTAAAGGCGTGAAAGTGTATTACGTCACCGGTAATCATGATGAGATGCTTCGGAAGTTTGAAGGATGTAAAATGGGATCATTGAAAATCGTAAACAAACTGGTCTTGAATCAGGACGGTAAAAAGATCTGGATTTTTCATGGGGATGTATTTGATGTGACCATGCAGCATGCCCGATGGCTGGCCAAACTGGGTGCTGTGGGTTACGACGCCTTGATTCTGATCAACAGGGCGGCCAATTTCATGTCGACTAAGCTTGGCAGAGGTAAGATTTCGCTTTCGAAGAAAATCAAAAATAGTGTCAAAAGCGCGGTAAAATTCATCAATTCATTCGAACAGACCGCTGCCGATATCGGTATTTCGAACGGTTATGATTATGTGGTATGTGGTCATATCCATCAACCGGAGATCCGTACCATAAAAAATGAAATGGGTTCCATCATCTATATGAATTCAGGCGACTGGATCGAAAATCTCAGTGCACTTGAATACCAACAAGGAGCATGGCGTATCTATAAATATCATGAGGATGAGTTGGTCGGACGAATGAAGGTAACGGCTCAGGATGAAATGGAAATGAATACAAAGGAACTTTTTGCAAGCTTGGTCAGTGAATTTTCAACGTTGAAACAAGCTTGATAAAATACACAATATGAAGATACTTTATGCCATACAAGGCACAGGAAACGGTCATCTCAGCAGGGCAAGAGAAATAATTCCGATATTACAGAAGATGGCTGATGTGGATATACTGGTCAGTGGTACTCAATCAGACATAGCGCTTCCCTTCCCGGTAAAATATCAATTGAAAGGAATGAGTTTCGTGTTTGGAAAAGATGGAGGAATAGACATGCCCGCCACTTATCTGCAACTGAGTACACGTACCATGATGGATGATATTTCAAAATTGCCTGTACAAGATTATCAATTGGTCTTGAACGATTTTGAACCTGTCAGTGCATGGGCATGCCGTCAACGAAATAAGCCATGCATTTCGCTGAGTCATCAATGTGCCGTGTTGAATAAACAGGCGCCTAAACCCAAGCGAAAAGATTTTATCGGTAAAGCGGTACTCAATTTTTATGCTCCTTGCACTGATTCGTACGGGTTTCATTTTCAAAGCTATGATAAGACTATTTTCACCCCTGTGATACGGAGTGAAATCAGAGCATTGCCTGTTGAAGACAGAGGCCATTATACCGTGTATCTTCCTTCGTATGATGATGCACGTATCATCAAGATGCTGAAGAACTTCGGGCATGTGAATTGGGAAGTGTTCAGTAAACATACCGGCAAATGTTATGTATCGGGGAATGTTTGCATTCAACCCATACAAAATGATAAATTCTTAGGAAGTATGGCCTCCTCAAAAGGAGTATTATGCGGCGCAGGATTTGAAACACCGGCGGAAGCGTTGTTTCTTAAAAAGAAATTGGCTGTCATTCCTATGAAGATGCAATATGAGCAGCAATGCAATGCGGCGGCACTGAAGGATATGGGTGTACCCGTATTTAAAAGCCTCAAAGAAAAACAACATGATAAAATTGCTGACTGGTTACTGAATCGAAAAATTGTAAAAGTCGATTATCCCGACATGACAGAACAGATTCTGCAACGTATCATTCAACGGCATGCGACGAAACCGATCAAGACCAACCAGGATATTCTAAAGGAAATTGCCCCCTTGTCGTATTAATCATGAAGAGTAAGTTTGACTTTGGTGATGATTTCCGATGGGGAGTCTCTACAGCGGCGTATCAGATAGAAGGGGCGCATGATATGGATGGCAAGGGTCCTTCCATATGGGATGTCTTTGTCAATCGTAAAGGAAAAATTACAGGAGGGCATCATGGAAAGGATGCCTGCAAATTTTATCATAGTTATACGGATGATGTGAAACTGATGAAACATCTGAACATAGAAAATTTCAGATTCTCACTTTCATGGTCGCGTATTTTGCCTGAAGGAATCGGACAAGTGAACACGAAGGGGCTTGATTTTTATGATCGTCTGATCGATGAATGTCTGGAGAATGATATCGAACCCTGGATAACCCTGTATCATTGGGATCTGCCTCATGCGTTGGAAGCCAAAGGTGGCTGGACGAACCGGGACATAGAACAATGGTTTATGCAGTATGCCGATATCTGTTCATCAAAATTCGGTGATCGTATCCGGCATTGGATGGTCTTAAACGAACCGATGGTGTTTACAGGGGCCGGCTACTTTTTAGGTGTGCATGCACCGGGGCGTATCGGGTTAAAGAATTTTCTTTCATCGGCCCATCATGCAGCTATATGCCAGGCCCAGGGAGCACGTGTGATCCGTTCAAACGCACCCGATGCCCAGATAGGCAGCACCTTTTCATGCTCGTATCTGCAACCATCGACCAATTCGCGTAACGACCAATTGGCAACACGTCGCTTTGATGCCTTACTCAATCGATTATTCATCGAGCCTTCCTTAGGTCTAGGCTATCCGGTAAGTGATCTGAAGTTTCTGCGGCGCATTTACGACTATCACAAACCGGGTGATGAGTCGCTGCTTCCATTCGAATTTGATTTCATCGGTATACAGAATTATACCCGCGAAATCGTATCACATTCTTATTTCATCCCCTATCTTCAAGCTAAGCTGATCAAGGCCAGCAAGAGGAATGTAAGTTCGACGGTCATGAATTGGGAAGTATATCCTGAAGCGCTTTATCAGATGCTGAAGAAGTTTGGAGACTATAGCGGTGTGAAGAAAATTATTGTGACAGAGAATGGTGCTGCTTTCCCTGATACGCTGATTGATGGCGAAGTACGTGATGAGGCCCGAACGAATTATCTTAAGAATCAGATGGCCGAAGTATTGAGGGCTAAG
>CAIQUX010000306.1 GCA_903875055.1 uncultured Bacteroidota bacterium | reverse complement strand
CCCAATCATTGGGCATACATTACCCAATCATTGGGCATACATTACCCAATCATTGGGCATACATTACCCAATCATTGGGTATACATTACCCAATCATTGGGTATACATTACCCAATCATTGACCATTCAATACCCAATCATTGGGTAATAATGGCGCTTAGAATAATTCTATCCGTCCATTCTCAATTTGCTAAAATGCCGAATGGACCAATTGTTGAATTCCCTTATCTTCGCACCCCGATGAATTTGCAATACCTGCAGGATTTATACCTTCAACACCCCTGTCTGAAATCTTTGACAGATGAAATCGTATTGCCAGAATCGAAATTAATCTGCCTGAAAAACTCCCAAGCCTCATCTTTCTCCTTCCTGGCCACCAGTGTATTCAAGCAGCTCGATGTGAACCATGTATTTATTCTCGACGACAAGGAAACAGCCGCTTATTTCCATAACGATTTTGAAACCCTGAGCGGCGCCCTCGATGTCTGTCTCTTTCCCGATAGTTATAAAAAGACGGGGACCATCGGTGAACTCAATAGCAGTCATGTGATGCTGAGAGCCGAAGCCCTGATGAAATTCAACGGACAGGAACCGCATCGGAAAGTGCTGGTCACCTATCCTGAAGCCATTGTAGAGAAAGTGGTGAATACCGAAACCTTTTCGAAGAACACCATCTATATCAAACAAAGCGAAAAGCTCAATGTCGAGTTTCTGATCGAGTTTCTGGTATCGATGAGTTTTACCAAGGTCGACTTTGTGTATGAACCCGGACAGTTTGCCATCCGTGGCGGTATCATCGATATCTATTCCTTCGGGAATGAACATCCGTATCGGGTTGAATTGTTTGATGATGAAGTAGACACCATACGTATCTTCAATCCTGAAACGCAATTGTCGGAACGCAAGTTGCTGCAGGTGACCATCATTCCGAATATCGAAACACATTTTGAAACCAAACAGAAAGTTTCCTTGTTTGAATACTTGCCTGCCAATACCATCATCTGGGTGCATGATGCCGAACTGGTGATGGAGCGCGTGGGCAAACTGTTGTCGCATCTTGACAATAAAGGAAGCATCACCATACAAGATTCAAATGAAAACGATGTCGTGATCAATGCCGATGATTTTGTTACCAGCGACATCCTCAGCGAACATATCAGTCGACGTACTGTCATCGAATTCGGGAAAGGATTCGCCGAAGAAATATTTCATATCAAGGCGTCTAAAACCTTTAGTTGCATCACCCGTGAACAACCTTCCTTCAATCGTAATTTTGAATTACTGATCAAGGATTTACAGGATCGATCAGCTGAACATTTTTCTATCTTCCTCTTTTCTGAAAATCCAAAACAGCTCGAACGCTTACGAAGTATTTTTCAGGAACTGAATGCCAATATCTTATTCACGCCGGTGCCTTCATCAATCGCGTACGGCTTTATCGATAACGATGTAAAGGTGGTCTGTTATACCGACCATCAGATATTTCAGCGTTATCACAAATACAAGATGAAGCAGGCTTACTCGCAAGGAAAAGCGTTGAGCTTACGGGCCTTGCGTGACTTACAACCAGGCGATTTCGTAGCGCATATCGATCATGGTATCGGTCGTTACAGCGGCTTGCAGAAGATCGATGTGAATGGCGTGCCGCAAGAAGCGGTGCGTATCATTTACAAAGACAATGATGTGTTGTATGTCAATATCAACTCGCTGCACAAGATCACCAAATACTCGGGCAAAGAAGGCACTGAACCCAAGATACACAAGATCGGAAGCGGTGTATGGGAGAAACTGAAAACCAAGACCAAGAAACAGATCAAGGATATAGCCGGTGACCTGATCAAGCTATATGCACAACGTAAAGCTTCGAAAGGATTTATGCATTCGCCTGATTCGTATCTGCAAACCGAATTGGAAGCCAGTTTCATTTATGAAGATACGCCTGACCAAAGCAAGGCCACGGCCGATGTGAAAAAAGATATGGAAGCCGATGCACCGATGGACCGTCTGGTGTGTGGCGATGTGGGCTTTGGCAAAACCGAAGTGGCGATACGGGCCGCCTTCAAAAGCGTGGTCGATGGAAAACAGGCTGTGATATTGGTACCGACTACCATTCTCGCGTATCAGCACTTTCAGAATTTCAAGGAGAGGCTGAAAGAATTTCCATGCACGGTCGATTATATCAATCGATTCAAATCAACCAAACAGAAAAAAGAAACCTTACAACGACTTGAAGAAGGCAAGATCGATATCATGATCGGAACGCATGCGCTTCTAAGTAAAGATGTGAAGTATAAAGACCTTGGCATCCTCATCATCGATGAAGAACAGAAATTCGGTGTGGCGGCCAAAGAAAAAATACGAAGTATCAAAGCCAATGTCGATACCCTGACACTGACGGCTACACCGATACCGCGAACCTTGCAATTCTCATTGATGGGTGCCCGCGACCTGAGTGTGATCAATACACCGCCGCCTAACCGACAACCTGTGCATACCGAACTGGCTATGTTCAACGATGAGCTGATACGTGATGCGATCTATTATGAAACCGAACGCGGCGGACAAGTCTTTTTCATTCATAACCGGGTACAGGGCTTGGCCGACATGAAGGCGCATATACAAGCCTTATGTCCTGACATCAGTATCGGCATGGCGCATGGCAAACTTGAAGGCGATGCGCTGGAAGAAGCCATACTCGATTTCATGGCGCAGAAATATGATGTGCTCGTCTGTACCAATATCGTCGAAAGCGGTGTGGATATTCCGAATGCCAATACCATCATCATCAACAATGCCCATCAGTTTGGATTAAGTGATTTGCATCAATTGCGGGGTCGTGTAGGACGAAGCAACAAGAAAGCTTTCTGTTATCTGTTAGCACCTTCACTGGCCTTATTGCCCAATGATTCCAAGAAGCGTTTACAGACCATCGAACAATACAGCGAACTTGGCAGCGGATTCTCGATCTCCATGCGTGACCTCGACATACGTGGTGCGGGCAATATGCTGGGTGGTGAGCAAAGTGGTTTCATCACCGATATCGGTTTTGAGATGTATCAGAAAATATTGAATGAGGCTATTCGCGAATTGAAACATACCGAGTTCAAGGAAGTGTTCAAGGAACAGATTCATGACAAGGAAGATTATGTTGGTGATTGTACTGTGGATACCGATCTTGAAATATTGATACCGGATAGTTATGTAGAGAGTATTGCCGAACGGCTTTCATTATATACGCAGGTCGACCATTGCGAAAACGAAGAAGAGTTACAACGTTTCAGCGATTCATTGAACGACCGCTTCGGTCCGGTGCCTATACCGGTTCAAAATCTTTTCATCGCCTTACGTGCGCGATGGACAGCACAGGAGCTTGGCTTTGAGCGATTGATATTGAAAAACAAACAGCTACGATTGTATTTTGTTTCCAATCCTGATTCGCCTTATTACGACAGTGACACCTTCCGGCATATTATGGAAGTGATACAGTTACAGATCAAGAACTGTCGATTGAAACTGGTCGGTACCGCGCAGATGTTGATCATTGACAATGTCAAAGGGATAGAAGAAGTGCTGGGGTTACTGAAAAGAATGAAGAAGCCGGCACCTGAAGCAGCAGATGTTCAATCAGCAGGATAAAATTTGAAAATTTATGAACTCTTCCTACTTTTACAAGGATTGTTATTAATTATAATCGGGAAACAAATGCAACTCACATTAAACATCAAGGAAAATAAGGTTGAAGCATTTATCAATTTCATCAAGACACTTGATTATGTCTCTATTCAAGAAGATGAGGTTTTAGAAATCCCACAATGGCAGCAGGATATCGTTTTGAACAGAATGAAGAATGGAGAAACAAACATTCCTGAAGAAGAATTTTACAAGTTGATGGAACGAAAATTAGATGAAAAAGTTTAGCGTTGAAATCAGTCCTCAAGTACAGAATGACCTGCTTGATGCCATGGAATATTATGATACCATCAGTAAGACCATCTCCCTCAATCTTTATGTAGACTTTAAGAATGCCATAAAAGCACTTACCTTAAATCCATATCTGCAAATCAGATATGATGTGATACGATGTATCCCATTAACGAAGTTTCCTTTTATGTTGCACTTCGCTATTGACGAATCAAAAAGTATGATTATAGTTTATGCGCTGATACATACATCGAAAGATCCTGATCAGGCATGGATAAAGTGATTAGAGCGTTAATAGCCAGCAATGAATGAAATTCAAAAGAGAATAATAAAAAAGTTACTCATAAGCAATTGAATTAAACTGCTTGCTTTAGAATGTATACCCTGCCTTCAGTAAAAAATACCTGCCGATGTTATTGGTGTATCGTTGCGTTGTATAGTTCACCCTGTTTTCAAACTCATAATTCGAGTATGAGTTAAAAACATCATGCGCAACAAATGAAAGTTTAAGGGCGCTGCTTTTGAAAAAGTTTTTCTCAACGGTCAGATCAAGCACTGAGAAATGGGTATCGTTGATCTTCGAAAATCCCTCGAGATGGTTTGTATTTGATTCTATTTTAAAATACGAATTCTTAAGCACCTCACATATCAGCATGGCATTCAGTTTGTACTCCTGTATTTTGTAATTCGTTTGCTGTTCAATCCAATTTATTGAATAGCCGCCGTAGAGTGTAAAATCTATTTTCGGGCTGATATTGCTCGTGATGGTTATTGAAGGAGAAGCACTGCTAGATATCTAGGCATAGGATATAAAGTTGATCAGGCTTTGGGTTCGTTTCCGTTCGATATTACATCTCGCTTTTATAATCGATTTGATTATTTTCAATGGAAAATCATAACTGACATACGCATAGCAATAGGTATACTGTCCGGCATTATCGTAATAACGTAATTGCGAACCCGGTTCAATTTTAATAGATTGATAATACAATGTATCCTGCGATGCTATGACTGCATTTAGACGGATCGGATTCTGTATGATGATCGCACTGACAGACGCATTCAAAAAGGAGGCATTCGATAGATTTTTAGACTTGTAGGTCAGGCCCAAATCATATCGACCAGAAGGTTTCACCTTCAGATTGCCGACCGTCAGGAATGCCTTATTGGAATTATTGAGGGTCGGGTCCAATTCATCAGAAGAAGGCGTTTCCATTCCCTTTTTTAAGAAAAAGGTAATATCCTTCGCCTTTGAAAACTGATATTGAAAATTGAGGTAACTGGCAAAATTATTATACCCTTTACTGAGCAAAAGGCTATCTTTATTCTCAGCACTGATAAGATAGTTATGATATGAATT
>CAIQUX010000305.1 GCA_903875055.1 uncultured Bacteroidota bacterium | reverse complement strand
GTCGGAAATCCAATCAGTCGCCCGCGTTTTTCGCCATGAATGACATTGCCTTCCAGCGCATAAAGCTTTCCTGCAAGCTCATTGGCTTTCTTAATATCTCCGGCATGTAAGGCAGCTCTGATTTTAGTCGACGACACAGCGATATGTTCAATTTCCTGTACGGGAATTTCTTCCAGTTGAAATCCATAATCCGCCTTAACCGATTCAAGCAATTGATAATTCCCCTGGCGGTTTTTCCCAAAATGATGGTCGTATCCTATGATGATGGTGTGAGGGTGAAAATTGCTGACAATAAAATCGCGTATATACGCTTCAGCAGAAATGTCAGAAAACTCTTTTGTAAAGGGCACTACCACCAGATTATCTGCATGAAGATCTTGCAAAGCTTTTATTTTTTCATCGGAACTGCTTAACAGTTCAATAGGTGTCGAGTCAGGTGCCACCACAAAGCGGGGATGTGGATCAAATGTAATGATGATACTTTCACCGTCTACCTCTATCGCTTTTTTACGTAATCGTTCGATAATCTTTGCATGCCCCAGATGAACTCCGTCGAAGGTGCCTATGGTAAGCACCGGGTTTTTGAATGGAGGCAAATTATCTAATCCTCTGAACACTCTCATCATATCATCGTCATGTCTGTTTGTGCAAATGTACTAATTCAGGTCATAGTAGAGGAATTTTTTGATTCAGGCAATCAGGCTCACAAACATGTCCTGAACGTTCGTGATGAATGGTATTTTTTGTCAAATAAAATTTTACAGCCTCGCAATCTGTCCTTATTTTTACGCCAACAGGATAAATTCTATAACATGAAAAAAATACTATTGGCCCTTCTTCTTTTGACATTGACAACATCTTCCTTCGCCAGAAAGAACAGGAACAAATTTGTGGTCATTGAAACTACCATGGGTACCATTAAGGTTGAAGTGTATGCGGATGTGAAACAACATGCCGATAATTTTCTGAAGCTTGCCGGTGAAGGTTTTTTCGACAGTATTTTGTTTCATCGGGTTATTCCGACATTCATGATTCAGGCTGGCGATCCAAAAAGTAAGAATGCCTTTAAAGGAGAGGTTCTTGGTAATGGCGACCTCGGGTATAAGGTGCCCGCTGAGTTTATGGACCAATATCATCATCGTCAAGGTGCGTTGGCAGCCGCTCGTGATAATAACCCTGAAAAAGCCTCAAGTGCTTGCCAGTTCTATATTGTTCAGGGGAAAACATACACAGATTCTGAATTGGATGGTATTGAACAAAGCTTGAAAAGGAAGATGACCGAACAAGCAAGAAAAGATTATAAGACAATAGGTGGAACGCCTCATTTGGATGGTTCATATACCGTATTCGGACAATTAGTAGAGGGACAGGATGTGGTTGAAAAAATTACGATGGTGCCACGAGATAATACCGACAGACCCCTTGAAGATGTCAGAATATTAAGCACTAAAATCAAGAAAAAATAATCACAACTAATGTTGTGAACCTTATTCCCAACGTTTCCCAAAACGAATATCAGCATAGAAATTGATGAAATAAGCTGTATTCTTCGTGTTCTTCATGATTTCAATCTCTTTGGTATAGAGTTCAGCACTAGCGCCAATCTCCACGCCTAAAAATGATTTACGGGAGGTTGAATAATCGAAATTGAAACCAGACTTCAAATGTATGCCCGGTTTGATGATTATTTCGCCGATTCCCCTGGTGAAACTGCTGCCACCCAAGATTGTCTGACGGTTATTAAGATCCAGAAAGTACTCCTTATTCTCCTCTGAATATTTTTCATACTTTCTTACATAGGTATTCCCCTCAGGAACCCATAAATCAAGATAATACGGTTTTAATAAACCAATCGATAATCCACCATTATATACCCAGTTGATGATGACGCTTTTCTTTTCCAGTTTACCTGTTAATTCCCTGCTTCCTCCAATTCCCAATTTGAACTGATAAAAGTTATTCACTTTGCCATACTTATAGGGCACTGGTTTGATTGAAAATGTGTCAATCAGCGTACCTGAAGTTCGGGTTTCTTTCGGATGCTTTTTTTCAGAAAGGTCAATGGAGATAAAGGTTGTTTTATGTTCCTCGTTATTCAGAAAGCCACGATTGATAAAGATAGACCACCCGTCACTGTTTAACCGGAACCCTCCGCTCATTTCCTGTGTCAGGGGAAGAATTATCTTTTTCCTTCCCGAAAGGAGGATTTCCTGCTTTTCTGCTTGTTGTCGTTTTCGATTTTCCGTTTCGACTTGTCTGGCAACCTTTAGTGAATCTCGTTTGAATTCCCGAATTGAATCTGCTTTCGTGAATTCGGTTTGCGTATATTCTTCTTGTGAAGCCTCCTTCTTTTTCCTTTTTTTGGCCCGTTCAGTCTTTTTTCTGAGCAAATCACGTTGTTTTTTAATTTGCTGTATCGAATCACGACGTGCACTCACCAAGGCTTTAATTGAATCGGTCCTTGCCTTATTAACCATTCTGATAGAATCTGCTCTAATGGATGTTCCCTTCGTTTGAGCAACGCAGTTCAACTGAATCAGGTAGAAAAAAGTAAATATGAAAAAAAAGTATTTCAAGCAATATCAAAACTACTGTAAATTTACGAAAAAACACATTGATATGACTTCCCAAGTATTTTACACGTCCGAATTAAGGACTCAGGCTACCCACCTTCAAAGTAGCTCCATGATTGAAACTGATGCGCCGAAAGACAATCAGGGAAAAGGCGAACGATTCAGTCCAACTGACCTTGTGGCTACTGCCTTAGGCTCTTGTATGTTCACTATCATGGGTATTGCAGCCCGAACATATGATATCGATATAGAAGGTGCCCGAGTTGACATCGAAAAGATTATGATTGCTGATCCACAGCGAAGAATTGGTGAGATAAGAGCTTCTTTTTATTTTCCTGAAGATAAAAAGTATATAGATAAAGAAAGAAAGATACTGGAAAATGCTGCCATGACTTGCCCTGTTTTCTTAAGTCTGCATCCTGAAACTAAAAAAATAATTGATTTCAACTGGGGCTCGTAGGGACCGTAATAATAAAAAAAACCGCAATAAGCGGCTTTTTTTATTATTTATTTCTAATGATTATTTTTGATATTCACTTCGTATGATTCCATAAAACTGGAATGTTTTCATTTTATATCCTCTGTCAATGTATTTATCAGTATCGCCAACTTCAGGAATGGTCACCCAATCCTTGCTTTTTGATTTGAACCAACGATACACAGCTACATGATTAGCTTCACGACGAATTGGAGCATAAAATTGTAAGCGCTTTCCTGTATAGCCTTTCAATTGCATATCACTGTCGGTCAATTCGTCTTCGGCAATACTCGCAAAATCTCTGGTTAATGGATTTTCCCAACGATAAACAGCTACACGATCCGGTCCAGGGGATTTATAAGCATAAAATAAAAAGGTCTTATCCTTATATTTCCATTGTAACAACTGACCTTCCTGAATTTCACCATTTGCCAAGGTTACATAATTATTGTCCTGAACATTCAACCATCGATATATAGCTACTAAATCTTCGTTTGCTGAAGCAATCTGCGCAACGGCATTGTTACTTAATGTAAGGAT
>CAIQUX010000304.1 GCA_903875055.1 uncultured Bacteroidota bacterium | reverse complement strand
AAGATGAACCGCGTTTGGTAGAGGTCCAAATAAATCGTATCTGCGCTGAAATGGTCGAATATGTCTTGAATTTGACAGCTTTCAATAAGTCAAGCTTAAAATAATTCCTCGTCCTGACGTAGATTCCTCGCCTGGGCCATCCAATTGCCATTTAATTTTGTCAGTACAATTGTATAAACATTATAAATATGGCGCTGAAACGCTTATTCAGGGGGTATTATGAGGTTTGAGTTATGTCCTAACGCGGGTCTCTAGGAATTTTAATTGAAAGCCTCATTTTATGAGGCTTTTTTTTACGACAGAATTTTGTTTCATGATAAAAGGGACAGGTTTTGGCAAAAAAAAACCTCCCTTCCGTAGAAGAGAGGCCTTTTCTCACTCACTCAAATCACAAGACATAGGTCATGGGTTAGGTTCAATAGGTTTTCAGACCTTATTGTTAAATATCTATCTTCGTGCTGTCACAACTCGAATTTTTACCAAAGTCCGGTTTGTATGGCAATTTCTATGTTCAGCCTTTGAATCCATTTCGCCCGTCAATTATTTTTTTTTATCGTAAAAAAGTTATTAATCCATCACTTTTCATCGATGACGCAAACATAAAAAGGAATTCTATTCAGATATGAGAAAAAACATGAACACCCCATTTGAATGTATGAATGCCCCTTTTTAATGTATGAACACGTTTTTTTACGAAAAGTAAATCAGTGAATTCGATGACTTTATTTGTTGATTTTTCGCATATCCTGAAGGCTAAGAAGTTCAAACGATACGTTTTATCGTTACTAAAACTGAATAGGATAACCCTGTCGTTGGGAAGCAGGGACTCTCAATCGAGAAATCGATTATTAACATCATTCTTTCTGCTGTTTGATATAGGGACTTCGGTATTATTTATCAATAACAGACTCATCGGTTGATTTCGAAGTAATTTGCTCACACCTTTAATACTTACAATATGAGACTTATGTACTCGAAGAAAATCGATTGAAGGTAAACGCGTTTCGTAATAACTAAGCGATTTTGAAGTCATATGTTCCTGACCCTTCATTGTTGTTATGTAGGTGTAGTTGCCATCAGATTTCAAATGAAGGATGTCGTCGAAAGGAATGATTTCAATATAATCCTTATAATAAACGGTTATATGTTGGCCATTTTGATTGGTTTTTCGTTTTTCAAGTTCAATTTTGCAGATTTCCGTAGCATAAATAAACTCCTTGATAGAAATGGGTTTGAGCAGATAATCCATCACCCTGATTTTGGCCGCCTGCACTCCGAATTTTTCGTGAGCAGTCGTCATGACAACCATAAGATCTGGTTGGTTGATGGCATCTAGAATATCAAATCCGGTTTTGTCGTGAAGTTCACCATCAAGAAAAAGTACATCAGGCTTATTATTGATGATGGCTTCAATACCTGCGTCCACATCTTCAGCCTTGCCCACCACTTCAATGAATGGTGCGTATTTTCGGCAAAAGGCATCAATCAGGTCAATATTCAACGGATCATCATCAACTATTATCGCTCGCATATGATTGGAGTTAAAAAATGAAGGTAGGTAGTTGATGGGTGAATTGCAAATTCTTGCAGGAGATTTCTTTGAAGTATCTGATACTTTTGTTCACCAGATTGAGTCGATGAATCTTATTCAATTGCCAATGCCCTGGTAATCATATAACTAGTAAAAAACTAGGTTTTGAGAATATTCCTACAAAATAAGTATTCTCTTGCCTGGTAACTGCTTATCAATGAGAACAGTCATTGACAGGCATGTGCAACGAATTGAAAAGATTATTATCTTAGCAACTGAATTCAAGCCATGACAAATGGCTTATGTTAAAGCTATCAAGGCTGCAATGGTACTACACAAACTAGTATATATCATTAATTTTAATGTCTTGGGGCAGTTAAATGGCCATATCAATATCTTTATATCCGCTGCTACGCAAGCAACCGGCGCGAAATCGAAAAGCTCACTATACACAAGCGTTTAATTGCATCCTATTCACAACAATCTTTTTTACAATAGAACACTTAATATTTATAAAAATGGAAAACAGAAAATCAATCAAAATCCTTCATTGGATGGCTGGCATTATCGGAACCTTAATGGTCGTGTTTGTTTTGCTCTTTTTTATTGGTTATATGATTGAGGGGCGTGATCAGCATGGTATAGGTCTCGACACGTATACAATCATAACATTTGCAGTATGGGGTATCGGACTTGCCGGACTATTATTTGCCATTTGGAAACCGGGAATAGGAGGACTCATCTCATTGGTATGTTTTATTGGTTTTAACATTATTGCTGCATTGAATCCCAATCCAGATTCCAGTTACAACATGGTGCTTTTGATCTTCACACTGCCCTCCATTTTATTTTTATCTTCTTGGTGGTTAAAAAAAACATCCAGTAGTAATCAAGAAAATTAATCTCATCCCTGCGAGAATGATGTGCCCGATAGCGATGGCCGGTATGGGTATAGATACGCAGGGTTTGGTATTTACTGATTGACCCATTCAACTCAGCAGTCCGACCATCGGTAGTTTCCAGGCATCATGTTCTGTCAAACCAATTACTTAAACAAAACCTCCGTACAAAAGGCACCTATCATGAACATACTTGTAACAGGCTTTATCAGTATTTCGGCAGACCATAGAACAGTGTTTGATTATATTTCTAATCTGTCTAATGACAAATTTTGGCGAAAGGAAATAAATTCGACCACCATGAATTCAAAACCTCAGATCAATGCCTTAGCTGCAGAAAATTCGTATTTGTCAAAACGGGTGCCAGACAATATGTTACTCCTTGTATGTAGCGAGTTTGTCGAAAACAATAAAGTGGTTTATCAAACCTTGCCAGACTCGAAATTCTTTTTAAAAAGCCTCAGGATGGTAGAATCTGTTTCTGAAAATGAAACTAAGGTGACGTACACAATAGCATTTGATCAACGTATTGTGATACATGGACTGGGTTTTTCATTGCCGACCTTACTAGTACAATTAGTTGCTAAGCATGATATGAAAAAGTATTTGGCTGCACTGAAGACTCTTCTTGAAAATAAACACTCCATCCATTAAGTCATACCGATTGGAATTTTGTAATAGACCAAATTTCGCTCTGCTTCATTGGTGCTAAGCAAAATAATTATGGGCATTTAATACTGTTTGTATCCAAACGAGTTTGGTTTACCCTGAATAACACATTGCATAAGATGGCAGTTTGTCTACTGTCCTTTTTATTGTATCGGGCTATTCTACCCGATGGTTGACCCATCTAAGGTTCAAATCTGAATAATGCAATCGGAAATATTTTGTGAACCTCGCTTAGGGGGAAAGAAAAAGGAGGTAGAATAATACTGAAATAGCTAACAACCCGACATGCAAAAGCAAGAAATGATGCTATTAGCATTAAAAATGATGCTTTTAGTATTAAAATTGATGCTAAAAGCATTAAAATGATACTAAAAGTAGGCGACTGTAAAGTAGATTAAGTAGGGCCCGCTGAAAAGCACTCAATTTTAGGATGATTTCATATTTCAGCGTAAAAGTAGTGCACTTAGGTGCATGACATTGTAGACAATAAGTTCAATAAGCTTGCACCTCAGCTATTACGAAACCTTCCGCAATTTCGTTAGCCTGAAGCACACCATCTACTTCGCCTGCTGCAACTCGCAGTATATCAATACAGCTTCGTTTTGCCGGCTCGTACCTGATGCACTTCAGACTTTTTCAGCAAGCCCTATGTATTGGTGAAGGATTGCCTTCGTCTGTCGGAAGGATGATGAGCTGATAGTGCAGGGTGGTTTCTTGAGCCTGTGGAAATTGAATTTACGAAATAGTCTCGCTAATTCCTTTTCATAAAAGGGACCGATCATCTGCTACGGAGCGGCACCAGGGATTGTAGCGGAAATCAAATGGGCTTCCTTCGACTCGACTCAAGAGGATGCACTCACCACGTGAAGGAAGGCAATTTATTGAAGCGTAAAGCCCGGCCCGCAGGGGGTGCCAAGAAATTCAAGAAGACTAAAAATGAAAATTAATTACCCAAATAGGTTTTTAGCAATTTGCTGCGGGTGGTGGTACGTAATTTGGTAATGGCCTTGTCTTTGATCTGACGGACGCGTTCGCGGGTCAGTCCGAATTTTTCACCGATATCTTCCAGGCTCATCGGATTGTCGACGCCCACGCCGAAGAAATACTTCAGTACGTCTTTCTGACGTTCGGTGAGAGTATTGAGTGAACGTTCGATCTCGTCGCGGAGCGATTCATTATGCGCCAGCTCATTGTCGGTATTCAGGGCATTCGGGTTGTTCAGTACATCGAGCAGGGTATTCTCTTCGCCATCAACAAACGGAGCGTCTACGCTCACGTGACGGGCAGCCACACCCAGGGTGGTTTCGATTTCGTCGGCATTGATATCGAGAATCACCGAAAGTTCTTCGGCTGAAGGTTCACGCTGATATTCCTGCTCGAGCATGGAATAGGCTTTGTTGATCTTATTGGTGAGGCCTACTTTGTTAAGTGGCAGACGAACGATACGGCTTTGTTCGGCGAGGGCCTGCAGAATCGATTGACGAATCCACCATACGGCATAGGAGATGAATTTGAATCCTCTTGTTTCGTCAAAACGCTGAGCGGCTTTAATCAGGCCGAGGTTGCCTTCGTTGATCAGATCGCTGAGCGATAAGCCCTGATTTTGATATTGTTTGGCTACGGAGACAACGAAACGCAAATTGGCTTTGGTCAGTTTTTCGAGTGCTACCTGGTCGCCTTGTTTGATTTTGACAGCTAAAGAAACTTCCTCTTCCGGTGTGATCAGATCTACTTTTCCGATTTCCTGTAGATACTTTTCAAGTGATTGACTTTCTCTATTGGTGATAGATTTAGTTATCTTAAGTTGGCGCATTGACATAAGGTGGTATAGTTTTTTTCGTTAGTACGTATCGTTTAATGTTAGTAAAAGCGAATATCCATCCGTGTTATCAGGAAATCACTAATTAGCAAAGCTATTGTTAAAGTTAATACGACCAAAATATATTTTAATGTTGTTTTAACATGACTTGAAAAAATAAAGCCATTAATAATTTTGAAGATTCATTGTTTTTGTTATTATTGTGGCATGTAACATAATAATTTACTAAACAACATACTTACTAAATGTCAAAACGCGTTCAATACAGCATAGAATTTGCAATCAGGTGTTCTCCGGTTATTTTATATGATTTTCTTTCAACACCGACCGGATTGGGTGAATGGTTTGCTGACAAGGTATCTCAGCGCGAAAACAGGTTTGTTTTTCATTGGAAAGGAAATAATGAAGAGGCCGAAATGATAGCTGCCGAAGAGAATGAATATGTGGTGTTTAAATGGAATTGGATGGAGGAGAATGAATATTTTGAATTCAGGATAGAAAAAAGCCCCGTCACCAATGAAACCATATTGACCATTACGGATTATGCTGAAAAGAACGATATTAAAGATCAGGAGCAACTCTGGGGGACACAGATTCATGATTTGAAACACCGGGTAGGCAGTTAGTTTACCACCATACAGGAAGTTGCACTGATAGCTTACACCAAGGATAGCCCGACAGATAGGGTTCGAGTTGATGGTCGGTCGTCGTTTCTTCATCGTGTTCTTTCCAATTTATTAACCGTATTCATGACTGAGTGCGTTAGTTTTACACAAAATTTTGTTGTTGAAGTCATTACATAAATTTATCATCAAGTCGTTTATACCTCCCTTTATCGGAGCTTTTTTCGTGACTTGGCTTATTTTTATCATGCAATTCATGTGGGTATGGATTGATGAATTCATCGGTAAGGGCCTGGATATTTTCACAATCAGCAAATTTATCGGTCTCCTTTCAACCACCCTGGTACCTATCGCCTTGCCCTTGGGTATTCTGTTTGCCGCTATCATGACCTTCGGTAATCTGGGTGAAAGTTCTGAACTGACTGCTATCAAAGCGGCAGGTATTTCGATAGTACGTTTCGGTCGCCCGTTGTTACTCTTCATTATTATGGTGTCCGTTTTATCTTTTCTGTTTAATAATTATGTTATTCCGAGGGCTAAGCTCAAGGCTACGAGGTTATTATACGATATCCAGAACAAGAAACCCGTGTTGGCCATTAAGCCTGGCCGATTCAATCGTGATATTCCTAATCATGTGATCTATATATCCAGCAAGGATGGTGATGACAGGACCGTGCATGACATAAAGATTTATGACCACACGTCAGGCAGAGGGAATGATAAGATTACGGTCGCTGAAACAGGGGTCATGTATGTTACGGCGGATAAGAAATACCTGATCCTTGAATTGCAGAATGGTTGGCGTTATGAAGACAAAGTGCCAAGCGGTGGTAAGGATGAACATGAACAGATCAGGTTGGGTTTTAAATATTGGAAAAAGGTTTTTGACCTCTCAGAATTCAAACTGCCGAATACCGATGAAAACTATTTTAAGAATATGCGTGAAGTGATGACGGTGGGACAAATTCTTGTTCAACGTGATACCAGTATGATGAATATCCGCAAACTCAGTCAATCAACCAAGGAACTCTTGTATCCGGGGATCAGTCTGCTGCGTTGGGATACGGCGAAAAAGAAAACTCCATTAGTTTTAGTCTCCGGGAATAAAGGCCCGTTTTGGTTTGCCATTCCTGATTCCCTGCGTTCACGTATCATTTCAACGGCTGAAATTTCAGCCAGAAGTGTGAAGAGTATGCTCGAGGTCAACAAACAAAACAATAAACTACAACGACTGAATCTGGCTGATGCGGAAATCGAGCTCAATAAAAGGTTTACCATGCCTTTTGCCTGCATCCTCTTATTCATCATAGGCGGTGCATTAGGTTCCATCATTCGGAAAGGGGGGCTGGGTATGCCTTTTATCAGTGCGGTCATTTTCTTCATCGTGTATTATTTCATGAACACCATTGGTGAGAAAATTGCGAAAGAAGATGTGGTGTCCGTTCCGGTGGGTATGTGGTCTCCATCCTTCATTTTGCTGATGATTGCTATTTTCCTTTTGTATAAGGCAAATAATGATTCACCTTTATTCAACAGGGAATTGTATGTCCGTTTTTTTGAACGGATTATCTTCCTTTATCACAAACTCACTTCTCCATTTTTACGACTTGCAGGTCGTTCCCAGAAGAAAATAAATGAAGTAAATTAGTTTATATTTGTCCTGATCATGACTGTAAGTTCCTATAACGATTTGAAAAATACCTTCAGGCAAAATGCTTATTTTCTTATACCGTTTGGGGTTTGGGTAATAACAGGTGCTAGTCTATTGCTTTTGTTCAGCAGGACGGATTTGTTTTTTGCAGTCAACAGCGCGTTTAATCCATTTCTTGACAAGTTAAATACGGTTTTTAGTGCTTATGGTCGTGGAGATGTGATTCCGTTTATTTTGGCTTCATTGTTATTGATACCTGCTTATCGTAACCTGAATTATATCGTCACGACGCTGGCATTTGGTGTTGTCATACCATTAGTGATTTACTTTGCCAAGCAATTTTTCCATACACCTCGTCCACTAAAGTATTATGGCGTGCTTCAAGTGCATACAGTGCCATGGCTGGATAATCTCTATGAGACAAGTTTTCCTTCAGGGCATACATTAGGTGCTTTCGGATTTTTCATGCTATTATCGTTGTATCTGCCTAAGCCATTGAAACCCATCTCCATATTTTTCTTTTTACTGGCATTGGCTTGTGCCTATTCACGTTTGTATCTTGGCCAGCATTTTTTTGCTGATGTATATGCAGGAAGTATACTGGGAACTATGCTCAGCTTAGGACTTTATCTTCTTGGCAGACGCTTTTTCCCAAATCCTCAACCCATTACGAAATGAAGATTGTCGCACTGATTCCGGCACGATATGCTGCCACTCGTTTCCCTGGCAAATTGATGAAAGTACTCAACGGAAAGACTATCATACGGCGAACGTACGAAGCCGTCAGGGAGACCAATCTGTTCGATGAGGTGATCGTAGTTTGTGATGATCGGATTTTGCTCGATGAAATCCATTCCTTCGGAGGTAAAGCCATCATGAGCTTGAACGAACATGAGAGCGGCACCGACCGGATAGCTGAGGCCGCTATAAATCTTGAAGCCGATGTGATTGTGAATATTCAGGGCGATGAACCCTTCGTTTCTAAGGATTCACTTGCCAAGGTGATTGATTTATTTCAAAATGAAACTGTTCAGGTGGCTTCATTGATGCTCCCGATATGCGAAGAAGAAAAAATCAATAACCCGAATTGTGTTAAGGTGGTTGTTGATAAAAATAATAAGGCCTTGTATTTTTCAAGGTCTCCGATTCCTTATTTCAGGGATGATACGATGCCAAAATCAGCGTATCAACATATTGGAGTGTACGGTTTTCGTAAAGAAGTGTTGTTGGCATTTTCAAAATTACCCGTGTCTGATCTGGAACGAAAGGAAAAACTGGAAAATCTGCGTATGCTTGAAAACGGCCTGTCTGTTCATCTCTCAGTCATCGATCATGTAGGCATTTCGATCGATACGGAAGAGGATTTCCGGAAAGCAAAGGCTTACCTGGATGCAAATGGAGGATAGCCAGCAGTTACAATATTTTATACTTTGTTTCTAATAATGTATTTTCGCCACCATCTATGGCTTTAGAACATCACAGTAATCATAAAATGCGCTTCGACCAGCAAGTCGACAACGCTGAGAATTTTGTTTTGCCCTTTATTGAAAAAACACTACCAATTCATTCGGGTATCAGGGTGTTGGAAATCGGTTGTGGTGAAGGTGGGGTCTTGAAGCCATTTCTCAACCGGGGATGTGAATGTGTAGGTGTTGATTTGGATCAGATGCGTATTGATCTGGCACATGAATTCCTAAAAGAAGATTTGTCAAAGGGGCATCTGAACGTGTTGTACAAGAATGTGTATGATGACGATTTTCAGACGAAGTATGCACATTATTTTGACTTGATAATTCTGAAAGACGTCATTGAACACATTCATGGTCAGGAAGCATTTATCCCTTTCATGAAAACACTCCTGATGGAAGACGGACAGATATTCTTTGGATTTCCTCCTTGGTACATGCCGTTCGGAGGTCATCAGCAGATTGCTCATAAGAAATGGACTTCTAAAGTCCCGTACTATCATCTTTTACCTGTGAGTTTTTATAAAAGTATCCTTCGGTATGCGGGAGAAGCACAACATGTTATCGATTCATTGGTCGATGTAAAAGAAACAGGTATATCTATTGAACGATTTGAGAGAATCTGCAAGAAATCGGGTTATGCAATAGTCAATAAGCAATGGTTCCTCTTGAATCCTATTTACAAGTTTAAATTCGGGCTCAAACCACGCAAGCAAAACTGGTTATTTGGTGCAGTTCCTTTTGTGCGGAATTTCCTTACAACCTGTGCCTACTATACCATCCAGAAACTTTAACAAACACCACACAAAGAAGAAACTGGCTTTGTATACTATTTCAAAAATACTTTTTAATCTTTGCGGCCTCAAATAATACTACTTACATGAAAAATTTCCTATCTGTCCTTTTGCTGCTTTTAATCGCATTCACGGTGAACGCACAGGGTGATGCCAAAGCAAAAACCGTTTTGGATGCTGTCAGTGCCAAAGTGAAATCCTTAAAATCTCTTAAAGCAAACTTCTCTATTACTATTTCAGGCGCCAAAGGGGCCAAGCCTCAATCCAAGAAAGGAACAGTTTCCATGAAAGGCAATAAATATTATGTGTCCTTATCCGGTCAGGAAATCTATTGTGATACCAAGACAATTTGGACCTATATGAAAGAAAGTAATGAAGTGCAGATAAGCAGTTTTGATCCGAATGAAAATTCATTTACTCCGTCAAAATTATTCACCAACTTTTATGATAAGGAATACAGCTATAAATATTCAGGTGAGCAGACAGTTGGCGGAAAGAAAGTAGATATGATCACACTCACACCGACTAATAAGGCCAAGCAATATACAAAAGTAGAATTGATGGTTGATAAGGTATCCAGTGTTGTCGCTGGAGGTAAGATGTATGAGAAAAACGGTAACGTCTATTCATATACGGTGAGTAATTACACACCGAACCCGCCATTAGCCGATAATATTTTCGTGTTCAATGAAAAGAAATATCCAAAAGTGGAAGTTGTAGATCTTCGTTGATAAAACGTTTGTCAGTTAGGCTTCAGGCCTTGCATCACTACTTGATTTCAATCTCATCGATGAAGATGAACGTATCAGCCCCGCGCCCTTCATGCCATTGAGGCATTACGCCAAAATTCTTCGCAACCATCCTGGCAAATTTTGCAGTAGGAATTGGTTTTGTCGTTTGAAATTTATCAATCGAAACATTTTCATCATGATCTGACTTATTAGTCGGAATACGCTCAACGAGAGTCCAATTGGTGGAATCATCGCTCACATAAAAAGCCACTTCCTTTGGGTAAAAAATCCATGAGTTCTGATCCTCCAGAAAGTTGGCAGCCATGCTTTTCATTTCTTTGGATTGGTCGAAGGCGATGATGACTTCGACATCTTGCCCCTGATATCCTTGCCAATCGCCGGCTCTCCAGTTTATTTTGCCATAGATGCCATCTATCATTGATTCAGTACCGTCGGCGCAATAAGCTTCGTTGTATTTGGATTTTAATATAACATGTCTGTCATTTGGTAATTTCGTGAAGGATGCAAACTGCATTGAAGATTTTTTCGTTCTGTCAGATGCCAATACAGAATAGAATGAAATATTTACATTTTCATTGATATAAAAAGGTGATGTATACTTGTTTTCCTGACCGTTATTAAGCATATAGTAGATATCGGCTGTAGTGGAACATTGCATTTCTATCTTCAGCATTTCTTTAAATGTGCGGGGTGTATTTTTTATAAATGGATCAGCCAGATGAAAATCAGTCGACGGAGGAACACCACAATGAGTGCCTGTCTTGTGACTGATGTTAAAGAACTTAGGTTTCGGATCAAGCAAATCAGCATGAGTAATGGTATTTTTATTATTAAATGTAAAAAAGTCAGTATTACCTCTGGTTCCCTGTGTGTTTTTTTTCAATGAAATGGTATGATTGATCAAAATGTCATTGAACAATGGTTCAGTGATATCGTAGGTATTCTTACCCGGACAAACAGGATAAATACCCATCGCAGTGAGAACAAACCAGGCACTCATTTGTCCGCAATCCTCATTTCCAATCAGGCCATCTGGTTCGTTCTTATAGAAATTCTTCATGATGAAGTTCGTGTGCTGCACCGTCTGGTCTTCACGACCTGCATAGTTGCACATATACGCGAGTTGATGGCTTGGCTCATTGCCGTGTGCATATTGACCGATGAGTCCGGTGATGTCAGCTTGTTCGCGTCCTTCCGTTTTTTCCCTGGCATTGAAAAGGTCATTTAATTTGTCAGCAAAATGATAGCTTTTGCCATACAAAGAACACAGGCCGGTGATGTCGTGAGGTACATAAAAACTATACTGCCAGCTGTTGGCTTCAGTGAAATTGTTATCGACAAAATATGGCGAGAAAGGCTCATATAATGTGCCGTTTCTTCGTGCACGCATGAATCCGGTTGTGGGGTCATAGACATTTATCCAATTATGACTTCGGGCCATGTAATAATCATAGTCATTTTTCTTCCCTAAAGCTTTCGCCATCTGTGCGATACACCAGTCATCGTAGGCGTATTCCAGCGTCTTGCTCACACTTTCATGTGAATCGTCGCAACGCACATACCCGTATCTGTTGTAACTCTCGAGCGCATAGGCATCTGCACAACGGGTCCTTGACATCGGTTTCAATTTCAGTTCTCCGTTGACATGGGTATAATCCGATGCTTCAGTGGCAATACTCTTCATCGCCTGAAAAGCCATTTCGGCATCATACCCGCGAATACCTTTGTTATAGGCATCCCACATCACACTTACCACATGATAGCCAATCATACAATCGGTCTCATTGCTGCTAAGCTCCCAAATCGGCAGCCGTCCGCCTTGTTCGTATTCCTTGATGAAAGTATTGATGAAATCATTGGTTCTTTTTTTATCGAGTATGCTCAGCAAAGGATGCAGACCTCTGTAAGTATCCCACAGTGAGAAGACGGTATAATAATCGAATTTGCCACCTGTATTATGTATCTTATCATCTCTTCCGCGATAACGTCCATCCACATCATTATAGATGCTTGGATGTATCATGGAATGATAGAGCGCGGTGTAAAAGACATTTCGTTTATCTGAACCATCCGCTTTGTCATTGATTATTATTTTTGAAAGTTCTGTTTCCCAAGCCTTATCGGCATTTTTCATGTATGTTTCAAAGTTCCAATGAGTGGCTTCCTTTTTAAGATTATTTTCCGCGCCTTGCTCATCAACACCACTTATAGCCACTTTCACTAACAGGGGCCGTTCATTTTTCCCGAAGATGAAAATGGCATGCAATTGTTTCTCTAACACGGTCGGTGTGGTCTCGCTTTTAGCCTTTGTGTCATTCGCATAGCGAATTTCTTTCAATGGTCTTGAAAAACGAATATAGAAAAATACCTTCTGGCTCTTCGCCCAGGCTTTTGAATACCGATAGCCTCTCACAGTGGAGTCATTTACCACTTCCATTTTACTGTCAAGCACTTCATCGCGATGTTGAAGATCAAGCACCACATATTGATCCTTGTTGGCGGGGTAAGTATATTCGTGAATCCCGACGCGTTGTGTGCAGGTAAGTCTTACGCCAATATCCCATTTGTCTAATTTTACACTATATCGGCCGGCGCCGGCGGTTTCATTCTTATGTGAAAATCCTGAAGCATAATCATAATCCTTCATACTCACTTCTTCCGTGGTCGGCATCAACAATATATCACCATAATCGCTGCAGCCTGTTCCGCTTAAATGGGTATGGCTAAAGCCATAAATGACACTATCACTGTAATGATAGCCGCTGCAACCATCCCAACCGCTAAGACGGGTATCAGGGCCAAGTTGACAAGCCCCGAAAGGCATCACAGGTCCGGGAAAGGTATGCCCATGTCCACCTGTCCCTATGAAAGGGTTCACAAATGATGTTAGCTTTTGAATCGGTTTTTGGCCAAAAACAACTGGGATTATTCCGAAAGTAATTGGTAACAGACAACAAATAGAACGTAATATTTTTCTCATAAAGTAAAGATAGACATTTAGTTAATAGTTGAAAATCGAAAGTCGAAAATTAAAGGCTTTCCTTTCTTTTGTCTCTCATGCTTCAATGCAATCTATTATTTCTAACCTCAAATCTCTCATCTATTTATCTACCTTTGCGCCGTGCCGGAAGTCAAGCAGATATCCCTGATCCATTTTAAGAATTACAAGAAAAAGCAGTTGGCCTTTTCTAAAAGAATCATTTGCATTTATGGTCAAAACGGAAGCGGTAAGACAAGTATCCTCGATGCCGTCCATTATTTGTGTTTTACCAAAAGTTATTTTCATCATGCCGATGCCGTGTGTGTCACAAAAGGTGAACAGGGAATGCGCATTTACGGAGTCGTGAAGGATAGTAAGGAACATGAAGTGGCTTGCATCTTACGTGAGAACGGAAAGAAGGAATTTACCCTCGATGGTGATGCCTACACACAGTTTTCAAAACATATCGGAAAATTCCCCTGTGTTTTCATTACACCCGATGATACCGAATTGATTACTGAAGGAAGTGAAGCCAGAAGGAAATTTCTGGATGCGATGATCAGTCAGACTAATGCACACTATCTGGAGCAGCTGATTCACTATTCGAAGTGTCTGCAACAACGGAATGCCTTATTGAAACAATGGGCTGCAGGGCCTGAAAAGGATTTTTCATTGCTGTCGGTGTATAGTAAAAAGCTGCATGAGCTTGGGACTTATATTTTTGAGACCAGAAAGAAATATTGCGAAGAATTCATTGAGCATGTGAAACGTATTTATATCTTTTTGTGTGATGATGCGGAAGAAATCACTATAACCTATTCCTCTCAGTTAGCTTCTGATCCATTACTTGATCTGTTGGACAGGTTCATCGATAAGGATATTTTTATGCAGCGAACAAATTTCGGCACACATAAGGATGATCTTCTTTTTACCCTGAACGGAATGCCTCTCAAGCAAGCTGCTTCTCAAGGTCAGCGTAAATCATTTCTGTTCAGTT
>CAIQUX010000303.1 GCA_903875055.1 uncultured Bacteroidota bacterium | reverse complement strand
AGATCATCCTTTTCGATGGCGTGTGCAAGTTCTGTCATTTCTGGGTGAAATTTGCCGGAAAAAGAGATCGGAAAAAGGTGCTTCGTTTCGCCTCCTTGCAAAGTGACACCGGACAAATCCTGTTGAAACAATACAATATTCCAACAGACAAACTGAGTACGGTCATCTTCCTGGATGACGGAAAGGTGTATACACGTTCAAGTGCCGCCTTCAGAATTTGTAAGTACTTAGATGGTGCATGGAAGGCAGGTTACGCGCTGAGTATCATTCCTAAACCATTGCGTGATGCTGTGTATGATCTGATTGGTCGAAACCGCTATGCCTGGTTTGGTAAATCAGAAACCTGTATGTTGCCTACCACTGAAATGCAAGATCGTTTTCTATGAATACCAGTACCAACCTCACCGAACCCACTGAATTGAATGAGGGACAAATCCTGTTCCTGACCAAGATCTATCTGAAAAGAAGGAATCTTTGGTGGGCTGCTTTTTCAGGATCCATCTTTCTGTTTCTGATCAGCAACTCAAATATTTTCAACAGAGTGATTGCTGTGCGTGACAAAGTAAGCATACAGGAACAGACACATCGTTTTCAGATCGTGGTGGTGGCTTTGCTATGCTTTTTCATCCTCTTATTTTTAATTGTCTATTTTCTGAAAGTATATCCATTACGACAAGATATCAGAAAGAAGTCAGGAATTACGCATCATCTGCCTGTTGAGCGTAAGTCAAGTTTTCCATTGGTTGGGACCTATTTTCTATTTTTCAATTCCGATCTGATTCCGAATAAGGAAGTGAACGAATCTGAATTCAATCAGTATCAGGAAGGTGATGCTTATCCCGTGCTGATGTCGCGACATGCGAGGATCGTCATCGATGAATTTGAAAATTATGAATTGATCTGATTTTAACAATTTACATCTCAAGAATTAAATAGTTTTACGATTTTCAAACTCATGCAAAAAATATATTTTGTTCTGCTGTTGATGATAATATCCTCTTGCTCACAGGCGCAAGAAAATCGCCGGGCCAATTACTATGAAACCTTTCTTGAAGTGAATGAACCTATAGACAGCATGGTGGTATGCAAGGCCAAACGCGAACTTGTTACGTATCATCATGGGAAGAAGGTGAAAAAATATATGATTTCATTGGGGGAAGAGTCGATCGGTAAGAAACAGTTTGAAGGAGATATGAAAACACCGGAAGGACATTACTTTATCAACAGCCGGGATACCAGTAGCTCCTATCATACCAATCTGGGTATCTCCTATCCGAATACCGATGATTCGACCAATGCGGCTGCACATGGTCTGAGTGCCGGTGGTGATATCAAGATACATGGCTTCCCGAACCGTCATATCAAACTGCAGGAAAAACAATATCTGAATACCGACTGGACCATGGGTTGTATAGCCGTATCGGATTTCGAAATTGATGAATTATATAAATGGGTGATTGAAAATTGCCCTATCCTGATTTTACCCTGAGCCATTTAGGGCCTGCTGGTTAAGTCTAAAGCGGGTCATATACAAGCCGTCAAAACGAAGATGTATTGTAATACTTCGAGTTGCAGACGGCGAAGTAGATGGCCTGCTTTAGACTAGCGAAAAATTACAATCTCTTCTGCAAGGAATCTCTTATAAAACGTAGAAGAACCATGCATTGCAATTGACTATTTCATTTACTTAGCCTCGATCAAAACTCATTTCCAGCGTTAAACAGCAGGCCCTATTTAGAGTTCAAAAACACTTCCTTCGATGGCGAGCTCTACCGGTTCAAAAACGGATGACGCTATAAATTCCGGTGATGTTGACCCCACCTTCCGGTGATGTTGACCCCCTAAATTTTTGGGGTATTAAATGAAGAGCTTTTGATGGTGCTAAGGTACTTATATTTTT
>CAIQUX010000302.1 GCA_903875055.1 uncultured Bacteroidota bacterium | reverse complement strand
TCTCTGGAAAAGGGTATGATATTAATTACTTTGTAAATAAGCGATCAATTCCCCAGAACTCAGTGAAATATCTTATTGTAGGAAATTCATCATACCTTGATGACCCGCTGTATAAACCGTATTGTCAGCCAAAAAACAGAATCGGTAGATTTGAAGGGATAGAGATTTATAAGATTGTAAGGATGAACAGATTAATTATACCATGATGAATAGCGTAACTATACATTACTTGACAACTAAATTTGCATGATGAGAAAACGGAACTTGATTATAGTGTCTATTTGCCTTTTAGTATTGGCATGTCTCAAAGCACCTTATCTGCATCTTCCTTATTACTGGGATGAAGCATGGTCTTATGCTAAAGCAGTGAATGAAATGTATACACATAAAATAACATTGTTTCCTTCTGAGGTCAATCAAGCTATTTTTCGAGGTCACCCTCTATTCTTTTACGCATTAACAGGCTTATTCGCCAAGCTGTCAGGGGTTAGTCCTCTCTCTATGCATCTATGGATGCTATTAGCGGCCTCCGCATGTGCGGTACATTTCTATTATCTTGTTTCACGCGTGTATGATGTATCAGTGGCTTTATTGGCTTTTGTGTTTGTACTCTTTCAGGAAATTGTGATCGTCCAATCCTCTTTTCTGCTGCCGGAGATGTTGATTGCTTTTCTCTGTATCTTCAGCATATTATATTATTTCCAGAAAAAGTTTGTTCAATTCGTTCTGTGCGGAATCCTGTTAGTGCTGACAAAAGAAAGCGGTATTGTAACCATTCTGGCTGTCTGTATGCACTCTTTTTTGCTAATGCTTATTAGAAGAGAATTCACTCTTGCTACTCTTAAACAATGGCTGGTATGTACTATACCTCTGATGATATTTGCCTCGTTTATCCTGTTGCAAAAGTTAAAATGGGGATGGTATCTTTTTCCCGAGCACACCGCTCTAATGAATTTTTCATCAGACTATGTCATCAGCAGATGGACTTCCTTCAAGGACTTCGTTTTTTACGAACAACATAGAAAATATTTTTCATGGCTGGTATTTCTCTGTTTCCCGGTACTATTTATATTTCGAAGAAAAGAGTTTTACAGACAAGTCCTCAATGAAAAGATGTTACTACTGCTCATTTTTGTCATTCTATACTGTGCATTTTCTTCCGTCAATTTTTACAGTGTGCGATATATGATTTCACTGCTGCCAGTCTTTGCCTTGTTCTCTGCTATCATCATTTCCTCATTGCTATCAGATGCACGTATCCTATCGGCGGTATCTGTGGTTGTGGGAATATATTTTGTCTTATGCTATCTTGTTCTCCCTTCCACTGATCTAGGAGATACGTCTAAAAATTATACCAAGGTGGTCAGTACACAAAAAGATATGTTTACCGAGTTTATAGCCTTACATCCCGGGGATTCTTTTGGAGGTGATTTTTTGACCAATGTTAATCTCCAAAATAAAGAAATGGGGTATGTCAAAGATAGTGTAATGACCACCCTCCCGATGGAAGAAGCACAATACGTCATTGCCACCTGTATAGAGCCAAATGATGATCGTATCCGTTCATGGTGTAAAGAGGGCCGCATAGAACTGGTCTATGAAAAGATAGATGGCCTTGCATGGAGCCGGGTGTATAAACGAAAGTAAGCGTATCGTTGATCATACTGCATACGCTGAGTTATTGCTTTAGTCAAGCATATACGCATTGACATAACGCTTGTTATGCAAGGTGTCAAATAGATCAACACCAGCCGGTCTGATTAGCATGCGTTCAAACCAATGTCCTTTCCCGGGTCTTAATATAAAGGTGAATGTGTGTGACGGATTCTTCACTTCAAAGGGTATGCTCAACCTGAGAAAACCATGCTGATAATCTTCGGCACGAGCTAGCCAAAACCACTTGTCTTCAATCGGATTTCCTTTGGTATCTGTTACCAGCATTTCTACCCATGGACTTCCATCGGTAGCCGCATCCAGTTTGTTCCATATCGAAAACTCCATCAGCTGATTGATACCGGCTCCAGGAAAACTTCCTTTGAAAACAACCTTATCGTGTTTAGGATCTGTGAATACGCCCGCTGTCTCAGAGCCATTATATTGTTCAATCAATAAGCCAGTTTTCTTTAATTGATTCTTGGCCTCCTCCTGTTGTTGCATCAAGGTGTCAAAATTTCGTCGCAATGAATCACGATACGCATAGAGATAGGTCGACGGATTGAAGTTGTAATATACATAGCGTTCATCCTCGCCGATTCTGGAAGCATGTTCAATCAGGAAGCTTTCTGATTCCTGCAGATGATTATCCTTTTGATACATCAACAGAATGTGCTTATCCTTCGGAATGATATTCAACAGTTCTTTTACTATCAGTTTGTTGCTTACCAGCTGCGCCGATAAGACGACTTGTGAGGTGGAGATTCGCGACAGCTTGGCATTCATCCAGGGGATACCTGTTCTGAATGATACATCGGCCATTTGTTTTACCAAATCACTCGGGTCTGTCTCGCGTCCGAATTTTGAATTCCATGCATTGCAAAGTGGTATGCCGAAGATGGCCTGATAATGCGTCGTGTCGATTTGCAAGTTGCTGAGAAAATCCTGTTTCTTTTTGTTGTTTACGAAAGGATTGGCTTGGTAATTCCGCCCTTCGAGATACCTGAAATTGAATGTATTCAGACTGTAAATATCCAAGGTATACAAGACTGAAATGGCAAGCAACATGACGTAAGCCAGTACTTTTTTTCTTCGATGCAGCCATCTGTAGAGCAGGTTGATGGCATATACCATATAGATACTGAAAGCATAAAAGAAGATCCATGAGAATCGTCCGGGTGCTCGAAATTGTTTGAGAAAGGGTACGGTATCCAAGACCGACTCCATACCCCAGCGAAATGGATAGGCCATGGCATAGAACAAAATCGGCAGCGATACCAGCAAGAGCACATTCACTTGTTGATTACGAAACGGAAAGAGCAGCCGCTTGAATTTTTTCTTCCAAACGAACGTCAATAAGCGCCAGGTACTGTAGGCCAGTATGAAAAAACCGATGATACCCACATAGGCTTCGCCTTCGCTGTTGACAGTGACGATGGGTGTGAGCCTGTTGATGAAATCGTGCAGTATGCCAGAGGTAGGTAAGAAGATACTTTCAAACTGCGAATAGAAAATCAGGAAACCCCAGGGTAAGGCTTCACGGTCCTTGACAAAATCGAGTCCGTGTATGATGCCGAAGAGGACTGCAAACGACAACAGTGATGCCAGTAAGGGCAGGTATTTGCGCAGTCCTTTTTGTTTCCATTGCGTCAGCAACCAAAGCGTTCCGAAGGCGAGGACCTGCAGGCAACCTGCCAGTGACATATGTCCGTTATTGAGACCGAAAAAGATGAGCAACAACACGATACCTGTAAAATAGAGGAAGGCATTGCTTCGAGTGTCTGTCAATTTAAACAACATGTAAATCAAGGCTGGAAAATAAAAGATATAACCTAATCCGTAATGGCCGGCTGTGATGCGCACCAGCTGTGGCGAGAGGAAACAGATGAAGAGGGCAAATAAGATACTGATGAACGAATGCACACCCAGATACCTGAATATCTTATAAAGGAACAGGCTGCACAAAGGGATGCTCAACAGTAGGATGCTGTTGAATATCCCTATGCTATAGGGCTCGATATTGAACCAATGATGATTGATATAATTCATCAGCATCGACAGAGCGGCCTGTGCATCGGTCATGAAGATCAATTCATAAAAGGGATAGTTCTGATTACTCAGTACGGTGCCACTTCCGTATTTCACGTGCCAGGCATAATTGAAATAGATCTGGGTGCCATCCGGGTTGAGCATGAAGCAATAGTCATTGGGATGAAGGACGATTTTCCCAAACAATACATACTCGATCACCGCAGTCAGCAGCAACAGGATGGCAACGGAAATGGAGGTCTCGTACTTTGAAAATTTCAGCATGAACAAGGGGCGGATGAATTCGGGCAAAAGTAGACAAACTAAGGTAATAAACGAACAGACCTCAGTTTAGCCTGGAACTAACTCATGTTAGCTTTAAGTTGACTCATGTTGCATTGAGCTAACTCACGCTGGGTCTAAGCTGAAATCGATTTTCAGTGTAATGGGTATGAATAATTGACGACCCCTGCTTAACATCCACCACGCGCAACCAGACTCGCTTGATGGTTTTTAACCACAATCACATAGTTTCTCATGTCGATCCGCACATTCACCGGCTTGCCGTCTTTTAACGCAGGTTGAAAGCTGAGGGAACCATTCATGGCATCGGTCAGCTTTTTTTGGATGGTGGCACTCAGTCCATCATTGATGACGGGTCTTTTTTCATCCGGACCCATATCGAGCGCAATGCCATTGTTTTCATAATAAGCCACTTCACCATATTCATCAATGACGATGCGGTTGAGACTGAAAATATATTGGCCATCTTCAAGCTGATCCAGTTCGTTTTTAAGTTGAATGAACAGAAAATCTTCCGCGTCTTTTGCCTGTCCGCTAAAGATAGGTCTGTTATACTTTGAATCATATTCCGACAAGTCGTATTGCTGCTCTTTACCGAAAATTGGTTTGCCGTTGATAGCTACCGGCATGGTATCGCGGGTTACTTTTTCCATTTTAAGAAAGCCTGTAGGCCATTCTGTTGTTGGAACCGAATCGGGTAAGGCAAAGTTGACAAACATCTTCTCTTGCAGATGATAGGTTTCAAGATAGGCATACGGAATCACCTTGAGTTCTCCGAATTCGATTTCATTTCCTTTAAAAATAACTTTTTCTCCATCTTTGTGTATCTGACCTGAAAGGGTTGGCTGTGTGCAGCAAATCAGAAGGATCACTAACATTGGGAAGACGGTCAGGTATTTTAACTGCATCGTTTGCTAACTTTTTGTTCTTATCAACATGGAGATTCTGGTTTTCATGGGTGAATAATTCAATGAATGTGTGAGTATCGTGGTTTGTTTTAAAGGGTTCAACTCTGAAAGGAAGTAGATTGTTAGCGGCTATCTGATCGGCCTGAAATGAATGCAGGATGAGGGCCCTCTATCAATTGCAGAATGAAACCTGAAGACGGTATTTAGTATTACATAGGTTGGCATCAGCTTATATCCTGAAAGCACCTTCCACCAAGGCTTTCTGTTCCTCGGCATGCTTCTTGGCATAACCGGTAGCTGTCGAGGCACTGGCCATGCGGGTGAGATAACCTAGTTTCATTGCCTGTTCATCGATATTCATTTTCAGGAAACTGGCGGCACCCATATTACGAGGTTCTTCCTGTACCCAAATCCATTGAGCGCTCTTGTACTTACTTTGGTACAAGTCTATGAGTTGGTTCAATGGAAGAGGATGAATCTGTTCAAGACGCACGATAGCGATATCGTTTCGATTGTTCGTTTCTTTATATTCCAGCAGGTCGTAATATATTTTTCCGGTGCAAAGCAAGACACGTTTCACGGCTTTTGAATCGAGGACCAGTTTGTCGTCGATCACTTCCCTGAATCCACCCTTGGTGAATTCATCAACTTTACTAAAGGCCTTCGCCAGACGGAGATTCGCTTTGGGAGAAAAATTGATCATCGGTTTTCTGAAATCAAAGGTCAATTGACGGCGCAAGGCATGAAAGAAATTAGCGGCTGTCGTGCAATTGGTGATAATCATGTTGTTCTCGGCACAAAGCTGTAAAAAGCGTTCCATACGGGCGCTTGAATGCTCAGGTCCTTGTCCTTCATAACCATGAGGAAGTAAAAGCACCATGCCATTTTGTTTGCCCCATTTGGTTTCGGCACTAGCCAGAAATTGGTCTATCATGGTCTGGGCACCGTTAGAGAAATCGCCGAACTGTGCTTCCCAAATCACAAGGGTCGATGGGTTGGCCATGGCATAACCATATTCAAATCCAAGTACGGCATATTCACTCAGCAAGGAATTAAAAATCCTGAAACTGCCTTGCTTGTCATCAATCAAGCTCAAACGGTTATGCGGGATATTGGTATTCTCATCATAAATGACAGCATGACGATGCGAGAAGGTACCACGTTCAACATCCTGTCCACTCATACGCACATCACGGCCCTGAGCAAGCAGACTGCCATAGGCCAGTAATTCACCGGTTGCCCAGTCAATCAGGTCATTCTCTTTCAGAAGTCTCACTTTCTCATCGATCAGTTTCTGCACTTTTTTCAGGGGGGTGAAACCTTCAGGCATTTTCATGAGGGCATCAAAGACTTGCTGAAGCAATGTGCGGTCGATGGCCGTGACAGGCGATGAAAGAAAAGCATCTGCTCCGGCGCGGCGTTTCAGTTTCTGCCAGGCCAGTTCGGGTTCTTGGCGGGTATAGGGGAGAGGTTTTTGTTTGACATCATCGAGACGGTCCTGCAGATCGGCCCAGAATTCCTTTTCCATTTCCTTGGCCAAGGCAGAGTCGACTTCGCCATGTTGATCCAATTCTTTCACATACACTTCTCGTGGATTCAGATGTTTATCAATCAAGGCATATAATTCAGGTTGGGTGAATTTAGGGTCATCGCCTTCGTTATGTCCGTGTTTACGGTAGCAGACCATATCGATAAATACATCACGGTTGAATTCCTGACGGAAGCGCAGCGCCAGTTCAGATACCTTCACCACTGCTTCAGGGTCGTCGCCATTGACATGAAAGACAGGAGCCTGCACCATGCTGGCGATACTGGTACAATAATCAGTGCTGCGGGCATCATCGAAATCGGTGGTAAAGCCGATTTGGTTATTGATCACAAAATGAATGGTACCGCCGGTGTCGTAACCTTTGAGCGCACTCATTTGCAGCAGTTCGTATACGATACCCTGACCAGCAATGGAGGCATCACCATGAATCAATATAGGAAGAATTTTATCGTAATCGCTTTGATATAAGGTGTCGGCTTTTGAACGGGCGAAACCTTCCACCAAGGGGTTAACCGCTTCGAGATGCGAAGGGTTCGGTGTAAGCTGCAGATTTATTTTTTTGTCATTCAGGGTATAGACATCACTTCTGAATCCGAGATGGTATTTGACATCGCCGCTTCCCATGGTCGTGTCAGAGGGCGCATTACCTTCAAACTCGGTAAAGATCTGTTCATAGGTTTTTTGAAGGATATTGGCCAGAATATTCAAACGACCTCTATGCGCCATCCCCATCACCACTTCCTGTACATGTTGTTCAGCTGCTTCAGTAATGATGGCATCCAACGCTGCGATGGTGCTTTCACCTCCTTCGAGGGAAAAACGTTTCTGTCCGATGAACTTGGTATGAAGGAATTTCTCAAAGATGACACCCTGATTCAATTTTTCAAGGATGCGTTTCTTTTTGACAAGTGGCAATTCGTTTGTCATGATCTTTTCAAACTCCGCTTCCACCCAATCGCTGATGAATTCATTATTGATATAGGTATATTCAATACCGACCGTTGAGGTGTACACTTTTTGCAGGAAAGCCACTAATTCCCGTAGGTTCAATGCTCCCCAGCCGAAATAGTGGGGGGCTTTAAAATAGGTATTCAGATCTTCATCGCTCAATCCGAAATGTTCGAGATCAAGGTTTGCCTGTCGGTCTTTACGTGGGCGAACGGGATTGGTATTACTCACCAGATGTCCGCGTTTACGGTAAGCTCTGATTAGCTGATAAACACCGAATTCCTTATTCATGTCAGACGAAGAGTCGGTCAAAGGCATGACCACAGGTTCCGGTACTTTTTGTTTCTCTGTTGTTCGAGCGGCTTTATGGGTAACAGGTGTATCTGCATTGGCAACTGCATAATCATAGCCTTCAAAGAATTTTTTAAATTCCGGGTCTACACTCGAAGGGTCTTTTACAAAACCCCTATACAGTTCCTCTACATAACCCGGATGTGCATTGGTTATAAATGAATAATCCTTCATCGACAGTTTGTTTTAAGTATTCTCCAGCCACATGAAGCCGGAAAAGAGGTGTATTCAGAATCTATTTCTGAAAAGGAGCTAAAATAAAGCATAATTGTTTTTGACTTGGAGTTTACTTGGACAAATCTCCATTTTTTTCATTTATCCGCTATTGTCAAAGGGTGTGCAGGCAGTTTAAGCGGGCTGTGTTGCAGGAAGGGCCTTGTTTTCCGGAAATTTCATTATTATTTAGAAAAGAAAATAGATTTTTTGGAATTTGTTGTTACATTTGCAACCTTAAAATTAAAAGATGGCTAATCATAAAGCGACCAAAAAAGATACCCGACAAGCTAATAAACGCAGAGAGCGTAACAGATATCATGGTAAAACCACCCGTAACGCCATGCGTGACTTGGCTACCTTGACTTCTGAAGATGAGGCTAAAGACAAGTTGAAGAAAGTGGAAGCGATGTTGGATAAATTAGCTAAACGCAATATCATTCATAAGAACAAAGCAGCCAATCTGAAATCAGCTATGGCTAAAAAGATTAACGCCTTGGCGACAGCTGTCGAAGCCCCGGTGAAAGTTCGTAAAGCACCTACCAAGAAGACGAATTCAAACAAAGCAGCAGCCAAGAAATCAGCAGCACTAAAAGTTGAAGCAGCTGAAGGCACGACACCAGAAAACGAATAGTTGTATTTTTGAAAATATGTAAAAATCCTCCGAGTCATCGGGGGATTTTTTTGTTGTACACTTTTTTTCTTATCCTAAACAGGCTTCTCGCAACATAGACATATAAACAGCACCTTTCTCTCTGGCGAAATGCATGTTCCTGGCGGGAATTCCCTCGGGGTCGGGGTAATGTTGCAGGGCTTTATCGATGCTGGCTTCGCGTATGATATGTAACATCGGGTAGGGCGAACGATTGGTGAAATTAGCCGCATCCGAAGCCGGTTCGCCTGCAAAACAATAATCGGGATGAAAACTTGCCACCTGATAGACCCCTTCATAATCATGTTTACGAAGCTGCTTGTCGACCAATTGGACTAGTTTCAGGTATGCTGAGAACTGATCAAAAGTTTCAGGAAGAATCAAAATCGTCGTTTCAATGGCAGCATCTGTATTGAGCTTGTCATATTCCTCTAACAAAATTTCTAGACTTGCTGCAATAGTAGCGCATTTTTCAACCCGGTAACGAACCTTATTTTCTTTCACCACTTTGGATGCGAAGGGGCAAAAGTTGCATCCTATTACCACATCGGCTACCCATTTTTTTGTCTGTTCAATGATTTTTTCCTGATCCATTACCGTCAAATATAGGGAAATTGTTTTCAGCTGACAGAAATGTAACAGAATGCGAACAATATCAACCGATATTTTATCCCTTACGCTTACTCTTTATTTTCACCAGATCATACGAATCAGTGATGAATTGTTTGAGTTGACTGCCTGATAAACGACCATCGACGATCAGCGTATTCCAATGTTTCTTATTCATATGATACCCTGGTAAGATGCAGTCAGGATATTCAAGCCGTTGACGAATGGCTTGTTCAGGGTCACATTTGACATTGAAACGTAAATCTTCAGTATCGAGCGGTAACAACAGAAATATTTTATTATTAGTTTTATACACTACCACTGAAGGGCCGAAAGGGCATGATTCCTCCACATCTCCCAACGAAAGTACAAACTCTCTAACTTGTTCGATATTCATATGTTCTAGTTCAGGCTTCTGAAATCGACAGGTACGAGTTTACTCACACCTGCTTCCTGCATGGTTACACCATAAATCACATCTACGCTGGCCATGGTTTGCTTGTTGTGGGTGACAATAATGAACTGCGAGTTATCAGAAAACTGACGGATCATTTTTGTGAATTTACCTACGTTGGCGTCATCCAATGGCGCATCGACCTCATCCAATACGCAAAACGGTGCGGGCTTGATCAGGTAAATCGCAAACAGGAAGGCAGCCGATGTCAAGGTCTTTTCTCCACCCGAAAGCTGTGTAATAGTACTAGGTTTCTTTCCTTTTGGTTGGGCGTAAATTTCAATAGTGGTCTCTGCCAGGTTATCAGGGTCGACCAATTTCATATCACACATGTCATCCTGTGTAAATAAGGCATGAAACACATTGATGAAGTTTTCCTTGACCTTTTCAAAGGTGTCCTTGAATTTCTGATTGGCAGTAGCTTCCACTTCTTCGATGGTTTTCAACAGACTGTCTTTGGCATTCGTCAG